>CAIJLJ010000133.1 GCA_903821395.1 uncultured Solirubrobacterales bacterium
CGCCAGACGCCAGCCGGCGTCGCCTCGTAGCCGGACGGCCCATGAGCGGTTAGAAGATTGTTGAGAACAGGAGGGATAGTCATCGCTAGCGAGCCTAGCGACCGACCGAACGCAGAGTCCCCAAATAAGGCACAATGGAGCCAACAGGGCAACCCAAGAGCAATAAGGGGCTAATCCAGTCGGATTTACGCTATTTTATCTCCCCCGCCCGCAATAAGGAGCTAATCGAGAAATGTCAGAGCCATCGCAGCGCCCAGAAACAATCGCCCTCCACGGAGGCCAAGAGCCCGATCCGACGACCAACGCACGCGCCGTCCCGATCTACCAGACGACCTCCTACGTCTTCGATGACACCCAGCATGCAGCCGACCTGTTCGCGCTAGCCGTCCCGGGAAACATCTACACGCGGATCATGAACCCGACCTCCGGGGTTCTCGAGCAGCGTCTGACCGACCTCGAAGGCGGCGTCGGAGCCGTCGCAGTCGCCTCCGGCCAAGCCGCCGTCACCTACTCGATCCTCAACATCGCCCAGGCCGGCGACAACATCATCTCCGTCAGCCAGATCTACGGCGGCACTTACAACCTCTTCGCCCACACGCTGCCTCAGTACGGGATCGAAGTCCGCTGGGCGGACGCAGACGACCCGGATGCAGTCGCGAAGCTCGCTGATGAGAACACAAAAGCCGTATTCGGTGAAACAATCGGTAACCCGCGCCTAAACGTGCTCGACGTTCCAGCTTGGGTCGAGGCCGCGCACAGCGTCGGTGTGCCGTTGATCGTTGATAACACGGTCGCAACGCCGGTCGGCGCGCGGCTCTTCGATCAGGGCGTCGACATCATCGTCCACTCGCTGACGAAGTTCATCGGCGGCCACGGAACCTCGATCGGCGGCATTGTGATCGATTCCGGCAACTTCGACTGGAGCTCGCAGCCCGAGAAGTTCAAGATCCTCGTTGGTCCCGATCCCAGCTACCACGGCGTTGTCTGGGCCGACGCGCTCGGCCCAGCGGCCTACATCGGTCGCGTCCGTACCGTGCTGCTGCGCAACACCGGTGCCGCACTCTCGCCGTTTAACTCGTTCCTCTTCCTCCAGGGAGTCGAAACGCTGCCGCTGCGGATGGAGCGCCACAACTCGAACGCCAAAGCTGTTGCCGAACACCTGGCCGCACACGAGGACGTCGAGTGGGTCTACTACCCCGGCCTAGATTCGAGCCCGTACAAGGAAGTTGCAGACAAGGTCCTCACCGGCGGATACGGTGCGCTCGTGACATTCGGACTAAAGGGCGGCCTCGACGCTGGCAAAAGTTTCATTGAGGGCCTTGAGCTCTTCAGCCACCTTGCCAACATCGGCGACGCAAAGTCACTGGCGATCCACCCTGCTTCAACGACGCACTCGCAGCTAGACGCCGACGAGTTGGCGTCTGCCGGCGTGACGCAAGAGACGGTCCGTCTTTCGGTCGGGATCGAGAACATCGACGACATCCTCGGCGACATCGACCAGGCGCTCGCGAAGTCGCGCGCGGCCGCTACCGCTTAAGGAGCCATACCCCGTGGAAGTAGGCGGCCTCGGCGAGGTCAAGACCAAATCGGTCGTCTGCTTCACGGAAGAAGACCCGCTCGTTCTCGAGTCCGGCGCCACGCTCGGACCGGTCGAGGTTGCTTACGAAACCTACGGCGAGCTCAGCGACGATCGCAGCAACGCAGTCTTCGTCTGCCACGCACTGACCGGCGACGCGCACGCTGCCGGCCACCACGGCGATTCGGAGCGGCGAGGCTGGTGGGACCGGCTGATTGGCGCCGGCAGGCCGATCGACACCGAGAAGTTCTTCGTGATCTCGCCGAACCTGCTCGGCGGCTGCCAAGGAACGACCGGTCCGTCATCGGTTAATCCAGCGACCGGCGAGCGCTATGGCCTTGAGTTCCCGATGTTCAGCGTCCGTGACCTCAACACCGTTCACCGGCGCCTCTTGGAGACGCTCGAGATCGAGCGGCTACACGCCGCGCTCGGCGGCTCACTCGGCGGTATGCAGGCTCTGCAGTGGGCAATCGACTACCCGCAGGCGATGGAGCGCTGCGCCGCAATCTGTGCCAGCGCCGAGCTGAGCGCAATGAACATCGCCTTCTCAACTGTGGCGCGCGAAGCAATCATGCGCGACCCTGATTTTCAAGGAGGCCGCTACCACGAGAGCGGCCACGGGCCGAACATCGGTCTTGCGGTAGCGCGGATGATGGCTCACATCACCTACCTCTCGGAGGAGTCATTCGCGCACAAGTTTGGCCGCGCGCGCCGAATCGAGGGGACCGAACCCGGCCTCGGTCCCGACTTCGAAGTGGAGCACTACCTCCACCATCAGGGCGCCAGCTTCCTGAGCCGCTTCGATGCACTCAGCTACCTCTATCTGACCCGAACTATGGACTACTTCACTCCCTTCGATGAAGCCGGCCTCGACGAAAAGCTGCGCGGCAACCCGACCGAATTCCTCGCGATCTCATTCAGCAGCGACTGGCGCTTCGCTGCCCCTCACTCGGAACGAATTGTCAGTGAGCTGAAGGCGCGCCAGCTAAGCGCCAACCACACCGAGATTGAATCCTCGTGGGGGCACGACTCGTTCCTGCTCGACGTGCCCGAGTATCACGAAGCGCTAGCGCAGTTTCTTCAGCGCGACGCGAGCTGACGGAGCACGTAAGGGAGGATGCCGCCGTGGCGGAAGTAGTCGGCTTCCTTTGGCGTGTCGATCCTGACCGGCGCCTCGAACTGAATGTCCCCAGCGTTGACGGCCGCGACGGTCGGCATCTCGCCAGCGTTTAGTGCCTCGGCGACACCGCTGATATCGAATTGCTCGTCGCCTTTCAGCCCGAGCGAGGCTGCGTTCTCTCCTTCTGGGAACTGAAGCGCAAGAACTCCCATCCCGATCAGGTTCGAGCGATGAATCCGTTCGAAACTCTCAGCGATCACAGCACGCACGCCCAGTAGCGCGGTGCCCTTAGCGGCCCAGTCGCGCGAGGAACCGGAGCCGTATTCGCGGCCACCGAGAACGACTAGCGGGGTTGCCTCTTCGGCGTAGAGCATCGCGGCGTCGTAAATCGACATCTCAGCTCCATCGGGCTGGTGGCGCGTAACGCCACCCTCGGTGCCAGGGGCCAGCAGGTTGCGCAGACGGATGTTGGCGAAGGTACCCCGGACCATCACCTCGTGGTTGCCGCGGCGCGCGCCGTAGGAGTTGAAGTCGACCGGCTTCACGCCCCGCGCCTGCAGGTAAAGGCCGGCAGGACTGTCGGCCTTTATGGCTCCGGCTGGCGAGATGTGGTCGGTCGTGACGCTATCGCCGAGAATTGCCAACACGCGCGCGCGACCGATGTCACTGACCGCGAGCGGCTCTGCTGGCATCCCGTCGAAGTAAGGGGGGCGACGGACATACGTCGATTCGTCGCTCCAAGCAAAGCGGTCACCAGATGGGGCTTCAAGCGAAGCCCAGTTGACGTCACCGTCGTAAACCTGGGCGTAACTTTTTCGGAACATGTCGGACTGAACCGCCTGCTCGACAGTCTCGGCAATCTCGGCGCTGCTTGGCCAGAGATCGCGCAGAAAGACGTCGTTGCCTTCGCCGTCATGGCCCAACGAATCGCTTGTCAAATCAACGTCCATCGTTCCCGCTAGCGCGTACGCGACGACGAGCGGCGGCGAAGCTAGGTAGTTCATCTTCACGTCAGGGTTGATGCGACCGTCGAAGTTGCGGTTACCGGATAGGACCGAGCAGACCGTCAAACCGTTCGCGCGGACAGTCGCTGCCACATCATCAGGCAGCGGCCCGGAGTTACCAATGCAGGTCGTGCAGCCGTAGCCGACAAGGTTGAAGCCCAGCGCGTCGAGCTCGCTCTGGAGCTCGGCGCGGACGAGGTAATCGGTGACGACTTTGGACCCAGGCGCAAGCGAGGTCTTAACCCACGGCTTTACCGTCAGGCCACGCTCGCGGGCCTTCTTCGCCAACAGCCCGGCAGCGACCATCACCGACGGGTTCGATGTGTTTGTACAACTCGTGATCGCAGCAATCACAACGTCGCCGTTATTGAGCTCGGCGTCCTCGGCGGCAACGATGTCGCTCTCGAAGCTCGGAAGCTCGGCGCGATAATCGCTTTGGGCGTCGGTTAGCGAAACTCGGTCCTGCGGTCGGCGAGGCCCAGCAATCGACGGCACAATGCTGCCCAGATCGATTGCGATTGTGTCTGAGAAGATCGGTTCGACTGCGTCGGCGTCGTGCCAGAAGCCCTGCTCCCGGGCGTAGGCCTCGACGATTTCAACCTGCTCCTCAGGGCGGCCGGTGAAGCGTAGGTAACGGATTGTCTCCGCGTCGATCGGGAAGATCGCGCAGGTCGAACCAAACTCGGGGCTCATGTTGCCGAGCGTCGCCCTGTCGGCCAGCGGCAGCTGCGAGATCCCAGGGCCATAAAACTCAACGAACGAACCAACCACGCCTCGCTCGCGCAGCAGCTCGGTCACTGTCAGCACTAGGTCGGTGGCGGTCGCACCCTCGGGCAGCGCGCCGTCGAGCCTCACGCCGAGCACGCGCGGGATCAACATCGATACCGGCTGGTTAAGCATTGCCGCCTCGGCCTCAATCCCACCGACACCCCAGCCGAGAACGCCAAGACCATTGACCATCGTCGTGTGGCTGTCGGTCCCGACCAGCGTGTCGGGGAACGCTCGGGCTCCGTCAACACAAACGACGCGGGCGAGGTACTCAAGGTTGACCTGGTGGACAATTCCGGTATCCGGCGGGACGACGCGGAACTGCTCAAATGCTTGCTGCCCCCAGCGCAGGAAGTTGTAACGCTCACCGTTGCGTTCGAATTCACGCTCGGCGTTAATCGCAAACGAATCTGCCGCGCCGAACGAATCGACCTGCACAGAGTGGTCGATCACGAGTTCGGCTGGCACCAGCGGCTCGATTGCTGCCACGTCGCCGCCAAGCTCTACGACGGCGTCACGCATTGCCGCAAGGTCAACAACAGAAGGCACTCCTGTGAAGTCCTGCATCAGCACGCGCGCTGGGCTGAACGCGATCTCGACGCTCGGCTCAGCCGAGGCGTCCCAGCCGGCGAGCGCCTCGACATCGGCGGCGGTGACGTCGCCTTCGCCCTCGTTGCGCAGCAGATTCTCGAGTAGCACTTTGAGCGAGAAGGGCAGATGCGCTATATCGAAGCGCTCGCTGAGCGCGTCAACGCGGAATATCTCTAGCTCTTGGCCGCCCGCCTCGAGCGTCGAGCGAGCGCCGAAGCTGTCAGCTGACACTGTCTACCTCAACCGTGCTGGCCCCGCCGCCACTTGCCAGCAAGCGCCAGAGAGTGACGATTGCAAGCAGCGTCAAGATCACCGCGCTGCCCACGCACCACTGGCAGATTGCCTTGATCGTGAAGAGCTCTTGATAGGTGAGATAGCCGCTGTAGACAAAACCGACAAGGCTCAGCGCGGCGCTCACGAATAGCTGCGCGTCACCACGCAGCACGAGTAGCGAGCCGAGGATTAGGAGGTAACCGATCAGCCCCAGCAACGCGACCGGCATCCCGTAAATGTCGGCCCACTCGCTCGTCTGAACCGTCTCGCAGCCGCCCGTACTGCACGCGGGCTGAATTCCGGCGTAGTGGATGTAAGTCAAGTAGCCAGCGATCGCGACGCCGAGCAGCACCAGAACCAAAGCGGTCCGATAGAGACGCCTGTCGAGCACGCGCGGCTACTTCAGTAGCGCGTCAAACGCTGATTTGAATGCGTCGGCGTTACCGATGTCGACCTCAAGCTTCGTGTACGGGCCGCCGGTCGGACCGACGACAAACGACGGGGTCGAAGTGACGCCGTACTTCTGCGCACCGGCTGCCGCGGTCGCCAGCGGCACGGCGGCAGCAGGAGTCGTGCGGTAGGCATTCGCCTTCGCCGCGTTAACTCCAGCGCCGGCGTAAAGCTTGTTGATGAAAGCGTCGGTGACATAACCACTTCGCTCGGTGCCCTGGTTGAAGTAGAAGAGATGCGTGAAGTTCCATTCGAGGTTCTGCTGCCCTGCTCCGGCACCGGCGCGTGCGGCGGTCTCGGAGTCAGGCCCAATGAAGGTCAGCGGGTTGAACTCCATCCGCAGCTTGCCGGTGCGAACGTAATCGTTAATCAGAACCGGCATCGTGCTGAGCGCGTACTGCTTGCAGAACGGGCACTGATAATCGGCGTACTCGATCATTGTCACCGGAGCGTTCGGCTTGCCGAGCGCATTGCCGTTCTGAGGAATGCCGTCAAGCATCGCCTTGGTCTCTTTTAGTCCGTTAAGCGGCGCGTTGGCGGCTGGAACGCCGCTGCCACTATTGCTGTCCCCGGAGCTAACAAGGATCAGAATCGCGGCGACCACAACGACTACTGCCGCGAGGGCGGCGATCATCACGTTGCGGCGCTTATTTGGGTCTGGCGGGCTGTAGGCAGTGCTCATTAGCTCATTCTCGCAGGTTCTAAATGAAGTCGCTGCTGATCTGCTCAGCAGAGTGGTGCGTAGCTTAAGCAGAGCGATGAGCGAAAACGTCTGGGACTACCCAAGGCCCCCGCGCCTAGAACCGTGCAAGCGCCGCGCGAGGGTTGAATTTGGCGGCGCGTTGATCGCCGACGGTAGCCGCGCGCTTCGCGTGCTTGAAACAAGCCACCCCCCGGTGATCTACATCCCGCAAGAAGATTTCGTCGCCGGCAGGCTACGTGCGTCGGCCGCCAACGCGACCTTCTGCGAATTCAAAGGCTTCGCCGACTACCTCGATGTGATCGGCGGCGAGCAAATCGCCGAAGCGGCCGCCTGGACCTACCCAAAACCGGTCGCCGCATACGCCGAATTGGCCGGTCACATCGCCGTCTATCCGGAGAAGATGGGCCGCTGCCTACTCGATCAAGAAATCGTTCGCGCTCAGGAAGGCGACTTCTACGGCGGCTGGGTAACTGACGAGATCGAGGGGCCGCTCAAGGGTGGCCCTGGAACCCTCGGCTGGTAATACTCTCGTTAGACAACAACCGAGAGGTAACTCCGTGGCTAAGAAACAAGAGCAGCTGACCGTTAACCCAGTCTTCCCTCGCCCGGGCGATAGCGACGACTTCTCGAAGTACAAGCTGCCAGCCGATCCAATGCTGCCGGAAGCGGCTTACCAAATCGTCCACGACGAGGCGATGCTCGATGGCAACGCCAGGCTCAACCTCGCAACCTTTGTCAGCACGACGATGGACGACCAGGCATCGAAGCTTTACGCCGAGACTTTTGACAAGAACATGATCGATAAGGACGAGTACCCGGCAACGGCTGAGATCGAGGACCGCTGCTGGAAGATCGTCGCCGATCTGTGGCACGCGCCCAACCCGGAGAAGACGATCGGCACCTCGGCGATCGGCTCGTCCGAGGCGTGCATGCTCGGCGGCCTCGCACTGAAGCGCCGCTGGCAGCAGGCCCGCCGCGCGGAGGGCAAGTCAACCGAGAAGCCGAACATCATCATGAGCAGCGCCGTCCAAGTCGTTTGGGAGAAGTTCGCCAACTACTGGGACGTTGAGCCGCGCTACGTGCCAATTTCGCTTGAGCACAAGACGCTCGACGGCCACGACCTAGAGAAGTACGTCGATGAGAACACGATCGGCCTGGTCGCGATCCTTGGCGTGACCTACACCGGGATGTACGAGCCGGTCAAGGAGATCGCAGCTGCGCTCGACAAGATTGAGAAGAAGACGGGGTTCAACGTGCCGATCCACGTTGACGCAGCTTCCGGTGGCTTCATCGCGCCGTTCCTGCAGCCCGAGTTGGAGTGGGACTTCCGCATCAAGCGCGTCCACTCCATCAACACCAGCGGCCACAAGTACGGCCTTGTCTACCCAGGCCTCGGCTGGGTTGTCTGGCGCAAGCGCGAGTACCTCCCTGATGATCTGATCTTTAAGGTCAGCTACCTCGGCGGCGAGATGCCGACGCTGGCGATCAACTTCTCCCGCCCTGGTGCGCAGGTGCTGCTGCAGTACTACGCCTTCATGCGGCTCGGCTTCGAGGGTTACCGCGAGGTTCAAGCGCGCTGCCGCGACGTGGCCCAATACTTGGCCAAGGAGATTGGCAAGATGGGGCCGTTCAAGCTTTGGAACGACGGCTCCGACATTCCAGTTTTCGCCTGGTACCTGAAGAAGAACGCCAGCCCAAACTGGGACCTGCATGACCTCTCCAGCTTGCTGCGCCAGAAGGGCTGGCAGGTGCCTTCCTACCCAATGCCCGATGACATGGCCGAGCTTACGGTCCAGCGAGTAGTCGTCCGTTCGGGCCTGTCGTTCGATCTTGCTGACAAGCTGCTTGAAGACATGCGCAGCTCAGTCGACTACCTCAATTCACTTGAGGGACCGCTGCCGAAGGAAGGCCGCGAAGTAGGGACCTTCGCCCACTAAACGCTGTTAGACCGCGGACGAGCTGAGGTCGCAGAGAAAGCGAACCGCCGCGCTCGCTGCACGCGCGACCGCTGGCGGTGGGCCGCCGCCGGGTGGGCCACCGCCGGGCGGGCCGCCCATGTTCGGCATCTTCGTGATTAGTGACGAGTCAACCTTGCCATGGAAGCAGCGGATAGAGGAGGTCGCGTTCGCTGTTCCTGGAAGCACGTAGTGGTAGATCCCCTTCGGGAACTCGGGGGTAGCGCTCGTAATGCCGTTGCACTTGTCGAGCTTCGCAACCGGGATCACCTTGCCCTTGATGTCGCGCTTGCCATAGATCGGGAAGCCGTCAAGGGCGATGCCGATGATGTGCGAGGGGCCTGTTGAAGTGTCGACTTCCTTCGAAACGCAGGCCGGCAGCCCGTGGTAGTGGTACTGGCCGCCGCCACCGCCCATCGCCGGCGTCGGGTGGCCGCTGCAGGTATCGACGAAAGGCGCCGTCGAGCCGTCTGGGGCTGCAATCGTGAAGTTGCTCGCCATCGCGACCGTCGTGCCGTCGCCCTCATACGGGTTGAACAGAACCGAGCCGGAGATCATCATCCCGATCGACCCGAGCGGCGCCGCTGTCGTCTTCGAAATCTTCTTCGGTGTCGTCGGGATTTTGTAGTCGTAGTTGTGTGCCGCGGTTGGGTCTAACGCCGCGGTCGCCGTTGCCGCCGTGGGGACGACGACACCAGCATTCGGCACGGCGTAGTACTTGGAGCGTGAGTGGTTTGGGATGCCGTTGGAGCGCAGGCGAATCGTGCTCGTCCCGTAGCTAACCGTCATGTTCTTGCCCCACTTGGCGTTCTGAAGGCCAGCTTTGGTGCTCGAGCTGGTGGTCGAAGCTGCGGTCGCCGACGTCGTCGCTGCCGTCGTAGCTGTGCTGTCGCTCGCAGCAACACCTCCGCAAGCAGCTAGGGCCAGCAATGCTGAGGCCGAGACAGCGGCCACAAGTCGGTGGTGGTGGGTTCGGTTGATTCTCATCTTCGGGAGCATTGCGGAGTAGTCTGAGAGGACTCTGAGAAGAGCTCAGACCCCGTCAGCGCCGCCGGGCGTGGCAAGTTTTGTCGGTCCAGCAGCGCGGCCGTGCAGGTAGAGAACGACTGCGCATACCAAGGCAACCGTCCCTACTCCTATGAGCGCCGCATTCACCCCGAGCTCGGAGAAAAGCCAGCCGGCGATCAGCGCCCCGACAGCCGATGCCCCAGTGACGATCACGTAGAAGATCCCAACCATTCGGCCGCTGATCTGCGGCGGAACCTCCAGCTGCATCGCGGAGCGGCCGCTTACCTGCAGCATCTCCCAAGCAAAACCGATAATGAGCAGAAGTAGATAGTCGGTTACGACGCTCGAGGAGAAACCGAGCAGAATTGTCGGCGGCGCAGCGATCAAGGCGCCCCACACGAGTAGATCCTGGGATTGCCTCCCGCGCGTTCCGAGGTAACCGAGCGCCCTGTTGCCGGCTGTCGCGCCGACGGCAATTGCCGAAAGCAGGAGTCCGAGCAGCGCCGCCCCTTCGCCGTGGTCGGCCGCGATAGTCGCCATCAGCTGCTCGATCGGCGCGATCAAGAGGAAGAAGAACGTGCCTCCAAAGACAACGGTCTTAACGATTGGGATCGGCCAGCCTTCACGCACACCCGCTCGCAAGCTAGCGTCGCGATGGGCGCGGGCGGCATCGCAAGCGCGCTGAAGGACCGGCGACATCATCAGCGCCACCACCACTGCCAGGCAGGCGAACGCATTGAAGCCGTAGACCGTTGCAGCGCCGAGCAACTGCACGGCCGCGCCCCCTACAACGGCCCCGGCGAACTCGGCCGTGTTGTCGGCGGCCGAGGCATCGGTTACGGCCTGGCGCTGTAGCTCTGGCGGGACAGTAAAGGGGACCACCAACTCAAGGATCGGCCTCGAGATTGAACGCGGGACGGCGTAGGCGAAGATGAAGATGAAGATGAGTGGAACGGTCAGGCTGCCGCTAGCAGCCAACACAGTCAGGATTAGGAGCGGCGGCACTTGGAGCGCCATGAACAGCTGCGATAGCTTGCGCGGGCAGTAGCGGTCGGCGAGCGAGCCGCCTAGTGGCGCGCCGATCAGGCTGGGGCCAAGCGAAAGCGCGGCGACGATCCCAACGTCCATCGCACTGCCGCTGATCGTGAAGACCAGCCACGCTGAGCCGATCATCAGCATGTAAGAGGCGAAGTGCGAGAGCGCCTTTACTCCGATGATTCGCCGGTACGCGGGGTACCCAAGTGGCCCGCGGGCAAGCGCAGCAAACCTGCCCGTTTTCGGTTCTTGATCGATAGTTCAGCCCACTCGGTGGTCCACTAGCCGCCAGACCCCTGCAACGAGAAGCGAGCGATGCCTGGCTGGTTGTTGCCGGTGATCTTAGGGTCGTTGCCACTAGCTCCCGAGAGTGCTACCCAAAGGTTGCCGTCGGGGCCAATAGTGATGTCGCGCGGCGCAGATCCGGTCGGCAGGCTCCACTCGCGGATCTGGCCCTTGTCGTCAATCTGACCGATTCGGTCGCCGCCGAGCTCGCTGAACCAGACGTCGCCGTCCGGTCCGACGAGCAAGCCGTACGGATAGTCGCCGCTATGGGGCATTGGGTACTCAACTAGGCGCCGACCGCCAGGCGCGCCGGAGTCAGCGACCAGCTTGCCGATCCGATTCCCGTCGGTTTCGGCGAACCAGATCGTGCCGTCAGCAGCCACTGCGATGCCGGCAACATCGGATTTGGCATGGGCGAGCTTGAACTCGTCGAAGCTATTGGGAGCCGAGAACGAGGCAACCTTGTCAGCGGCGTTCTCGCCGAGCCAAAGTTCGCCCCCGGGAGCCTGAGTGATCTGGTACGGCCCGGACTTGGCGGTTGGTGTATCCATCTCTTCGATCTTGCCGTCAGAAGTGATGCTGCCGAGCTTGGCGGCATCGTAGGATGTAAACCACATCTTGTTCTGTGGCCCGCGAGTTAGGGCGCACGGGTTCGACTTCGGGGTTGGAGTCGGGTACTCGGAGATCTTTCCGTCGCTCGTAATCGCAGCGATCTTGCTCGCGGCGCACTCGGTGAACCAGGTCCGGTCGTCGTAGCCTTGGCTGATGCCCTGGGAGTTAGCCTTGGCGCTTGGGATCGCGTAGCGACCGAGAAGCTTGCCTTGAGATGAGACCTTGTCAACGTAGTTGCCGAGAGCCTCGGTGATCCAGAGGTTGCCGTCTTTACCGGTTGTGATCCCGAATGGCTGGGTCTTGCTGCCTGGCAGGTCGAAAACCTTGACGGTTCCAAAATGGCCAGCGGCATCGGTCGTTGTGGCCGTCGTTGTGTCCGAGCCGCTCCCGCACGCTGCAGTCGCGAGCACCGCGGCGACAACTGCCGGCAGCGCCAAGAACTTGAGCTTCATCGTCGCTCTCCCCTGTTTCAGATGGACGTCAATAAACGTCGGCATTGTACCGCACGGAGAACCGCCCACGGCGGTAAAGCAGCGATAGGAACGGGAGCGACGGGACTCGAACCCGCGACCTCCGGCGTGACAGGCCGGCGCTCTAACCAACTGAGCTACGCCCCCGGGCGCCTGCGAAGTATGACAACCTCACCGCCGCATCGCTCGCCGGCGACCGCAACTCTTTCAGCGGTGATGGGTTTGTGTCCTTACTTAACCACAACGACCCAAAGGGAAGGACCCCTAATGAACCGCAATCAAATCATCCCAGTTCTGACCGCTTCACTAGCCGCCTTCGCGGCGACGGCAGCGGTCGCATCTGCTGCGACGGTAACCGGCACCGACTCCTCGGAGCTCCTTGTCGGAACCAAAGCAGCCGACTCAATCTCCGCCCTCGGCGGCAACGACCGTGTCTTTGCCTTGGCCGGCAATGATGTCGTGACCGGCGGAGCAGGCAATGACCTGATCGTCGGCGGTCGCGGCGATGACACGCTCTCAGGCGAGGCCGGAAACGACTTAATGTTTGCCAATGCTGGCGTTGACGTCCTAAACGGTGGCGACGGAAATGACCGCCTTTGGGCAGCCGCCCGTTCCGATGTTGTCCCTGGCCCAGGTGGCGCGGTAGACACAACCGGCGACACGCTTAACGGTGGAGCTGGCAACGACCGTCTGAATGCCCGTGACGGCGAAGTCGACATGATCACCTGCGGCGAGGGCACCGACGTCGCGATCCTCGACAACGTGGACGTGATCACCGATGCAACCGCACAGAACCCGAACGGCTCGTGCGAAACCGTCAAGCGCGAAGCACCGAAGACGCTTGATGCAAACGCAGCGCCTGAGACCCTGCAGCAGCATGTGGCAGACATCCTTGCCAAGCTGCGCGGCAAGCACTAGCAGCACCAGAGATCCCAAGCAGGAGCGAACGGCCCCGTCCCCTCGGGGCCGTTCGTGTGCTTGGGGCCAGCGCGCTGCGGTAGCCTAAGTGGCGATGCTCGAAGGGCCAGCCCCCCACAGTCCCAACCCGATCAAGCTGATGCTGCAAGACGTAGCCGACGACCGCGCGGCGACGGTCCCGTGGCCGCCCGGGCCGAGGAACTTCAGCGTCGCCAACACTCGGCGCTTCTCAGAGGACCCGCTCGGTATGTACCTCGAGTACTACGAGCGCTACGGGCCGGTCTTCACGATCAAGGTGCTGCACTTCAACGCCGTGATGATGCTCGGCCCCGAAGCGAACCACTACGTGCTCGTCTCGCACGCCGATAACTTCACCTGGCGCGACGGTTACATGCGCGACCTGATCCCACTGCTAGGCGATGGGATGCTGACGATCGACGGCGCCTTCCACCGCTCATCGCGGAAGCTGATGCTCCCCGCTTTCCACAGCAAGAAGATCGCCAGCGCAACCGAGATCATTAACGATGAGGTTGATCGCGCCGCCGAAGATCTAATTCCCGGTGCAGTAATTGATCTTTACGACTGGGTCCGCCACCTAGCCCTGCGCGTGGCGCTGCGAGCGCTCTTCGGCCTCGACCCGGACAAGGCACGGGCCGGAGACTTCGACGCCGTAACCGAGTTTGAGAATGCACTCTCGTTCCACGCCCGCGACTTTGCGCTGCAGCTGGCGCGCGGCCCATTCACTCCGTACGCCAAGCTGGTCAAGTCGCGTGAACGGCTCGACCAACTGATCTACGGCGAGATCGAACGCCGTCGCTCAAACGGTGAGCGCGGCGACGATGTGCTCTCGCTGCTGCTTGACGCTGAGGACGAGGATGGTCAGAGCCTCGAGGACCGCCACATCCGCGACCACGCTATGACGCTGCTCTTCGCCGGCCACGACACAACCAGCTCCAGCATCACCTTCATGTTCTACGAGCTCTCGAAGAACCCTGAGCTCCTTGATGATCCGCTGATTACCCCGGAGATGATCTTCGATGAGACGCTGCGGATGTACCCGCCGGCCTACATCGGCCCGCGCCGCTCGGTTGAACCGTTCGAGTTTGCTGGCGTCACCGTTCCGGGTAAAGCCCACGTCAACTACTGCTCGTGGGCCAGCCACCACCTGCCAGATGTTTGGGACTCGCCGGAGACTTTCGACCCGATGCGATTCACGGAAGCGGGCAAGAAGGCAATGAAGAAGGGGCAGTACATCCCCTTCGGCGGCGGCTCGCGGACCTGCCTTGGGATGCGCTTTGGCCAGGCTGAGGTCGGCGCGATCATGCGCGCAATCTTCGAACGCTGCCGGCTCGAGGTGCTGCCGGGCTACGAGCTGAACATTCGCCTCGCGCCGACGATCTCACCTACCCAGGGGATGCCGGTGATGGTCCACCGCGCCGAACCGGCGCGCGTGCTCAGCAACAAGCCGCAGGCCGAAGTCGAAGTCGCCGCTTAGCGCGCCGCTTAGCGAATTGCGCTGAGATTTGCGAGCGCCACCAGCCACGGCCCGATCAGTAAGGCGAATGGGAGAACTACGACGGCCGCTGGGTGGGTCTGCAGCCAGCCCCCAAAGCGGCGCGCCCAAGTCGGCAGCGCAGTGCGCTGTTGCCAGAGCCGCCAAGCAGCCGTGGCCATCGCGCCGACGATTACAAACCAGATCACCAGCCAGCTCCAGTTGAAGCGCATCGCGCCTCCGACGTCACCGTGTGCGAACAGCACAAAAGCCCGCGTCGCGCCGCAGGCCGGGCAAGGAACACCGGTTGCCTGCAGCATCGGGCAGCCACTCCCGCCGTTCGCGATCGACGTGCTGAAGCAGACCAGCGCGGTCAGCAGCGGCGCGAGCAGCACCGCCAGCGCACCACCACCGAGGTAAAGCGCCCGCTGCTGCGCCGCGCCTAGCTGGGGCTCGTGAACGTGGTCGCAGCTGTGATGCGTGGTGGCGATCGAAGCGCCCGCTTAGTTGGTATTGACGTTCGTGTTGAAGTCGGTATTGGCAACGCCGATGATCAGCATCACGATGAAGATCACGAGCGCGATGACGCCGAGGATCAGCCCGGTCATCCACATCCAGTCCGGAGCGCCCCGCTTCTGCGCTTCGCTCTTACCGAGAATTCCGCAGACAACGGCGGCGATAGCGAGCGGAATACCGACGCAGCACCACGACGTGAGGATGCCGACGATCCCGCATACAAACGCTGCGATCGCAAGTCCACCCTGCCCTGGCGTGACGGCCCCAGCAACCGGAACCACTGGCTGCGCAACCGGTGGGGTCGTAGGAGGCGGCATCGCTGGGGTCGCGGGCGGCCCGGAGGGCGGGTCGGCCGGCGGCGGAGTCGCAGGCGGCCCGGAAGGCGGGGGTGTTGGCTCTGCTGGCGTCTCCGGTGTCTCGGGTTGTTCGGAATCTTCGCTCATAACGCCAAGGTACACCGGTCACGGCTGGGAACGCAACAAGAGTTCGCGGCACAACGACAACGGGCCGCGGCGCTGATGCGCGACGGCCCGTGAACAATTGTTCTTAACCGGAGACTGCAGCTAGGCAGGCATCTCCCCACCCGAGGTGGCGACACCTGGGCCAGGCTTCGACTCACCGCGAGCCTCAAGCAGCTCGTAATAGGTGACGGCGACGATGATCGCGATGTACGGGTAGACGACGATCGCAATTAAGACGCCAGCGATATCGCCCAGAATTGGAGTAATCAAGGTGAAGATCAGGATCACGACGGCTATCAGCACGAGCATCAGGTAGATCACGATGCCGAGCAGAATCAACCGCCAGCGGTTGCTGCGCGTCAGCTCGTTACTACGGCTCATCGAGCCGAATACACCTAAATCTTCGGCGATCATGGCCGGGACGGCAACGAACAACACCAACGTCAGAATAATCCCGGGAATGATGAAGAAGAGGTAACCAACGAAGACCAAGATTCCAGTGACGATGCTAAGTATCAGCAACGGCCAGAGCTTTGGCGTAATGCTGCCGAACAGATCGCCCACGGAGGCGTCAACCCGCCCGTCGGCTTCGACGTCCTGAACCACTCGAACGACAATTCCAGCCATGTAGAGGTACGCGACGACCGAAGCGATCGCGTAAATCAAGTAAATAATCCAGCTGTCTTTTGCGAAGTGGCCGAGAATCGCGACCGGGATGAAAAGTATTAGCGCGATCATCCAGACCGTCGCAAACGATGCCTTGAGCACGTTCGCAGTGTCGGTGAGTACCTTCCCGACGTCGATGTGGCCGGGCTCTGCGCCTGCGGTAGTCATCTGAAGAGTTACTCCTTGATTTAGTTAACAGCGATCAAATCGCTGGTACGCCATCGGGGAGCTTCGCCATTGCATCGTCCATTTCCTGCTGAGAAAACTCAAGGTTTTCGAGATTACCTGCAAGGTAGGAGTCGTAAGAGGCGAGGTCAAAGTTTCCGTGGCCACAGAGGCCAAAGAGAATTACGCGTTCCTCGCCGGCCTGCTTGGCAGCCTCGGCCTCGGCGATAGTGACGCTGATCGCGTGAGTTGGCTCCGGCGCCGGGATGATGCCCTCAGTGCGGGCGAACTGAATCCCTGCAGCGAAGGTGTCGTTCTGCGCAACCGAACGAGCCTCAACCATGCCCCCGTGTACCAGTGCTGAGATCAGCGGCGAAGCGCCGTGGTAGCGCAAACCACCGGCGTGAACCGGTGGCGGCACGAAGTCGTGGCCGAGCGTGTACATCGGCATCATCGGCGTGAGGCCCTGCGTGTCGCCGAAGTCGTAGGCGTACTCGCCCTTAGTCAGGGTTGGGCAGGCTGCAGGCTCGGCGGCAATAAAGCGCGTCGTTGCGCCGTCGCGGATGTTGCGGCGTAGCCAAGGGATTGTCAGGCCACCGAAGTTGGAGCCTCCGCCGAAGCAGGCAATGATCGTGTCTGGCTCCTCGCCGGCCATCTCCATCTGCAGGATCGACTCCTGGCCGATGATCGTCTGGTGGAGGATCACGTGGCTGAGGACTGAACCGAGCGCGTAGTTGACCTCCGGGCTC
>CAIJLJ010000134.1 GCA_903821395.1 uncultured Solirubrobacterales bacterium
AAGCAGCGCCCAGTATCCTCGACCGTTCCGGTCCGGGGTGCTCTCGCCAGCACAACGGGCCGGTCCTAGCCGACGTAGCTCAGTTGGTAGAGCACTTCACTCGTAATGAAGGGGTCCCCGGTTCGAATCCGGGCGTCGGCTCTGCGTTTCGCGGCTCCTGAAGGGGCAAAGTGGTAGCGGGACGGCAGGCCGGGCGCCGCTGTACCTGCGCACTTGCCCGCCGGGTTTTGTACCTTCCAGCGATGCGTTCTTTTACGAAGGTTTTCTGTCTGTCACTTCTATCGGTCGCCATGCTCGCTGGCTCAGCCCAGGCGCGCACCGTCAAGGGCTGCGTAATGAAGCCTCACACCAACTGCCAGCACATGGACCTCCACGGTCAAGATCTACACGGCGCTGTGCTGCATCACAGCGTGCTCCACCACATCAACCTGCGCAAAGCAAACCTACGCGGAGCCGATCTCCGCTACGCCGACCTGCGCGAGGCCGATCTGCGCGGAGCAAACCTGCGCGGAGCCAACCTCAAAGGCGCAAAACTTCACCAGTACACGGCACCAAAGAAGAAGGGCGCGCACGCATCGCAAACCCCTGCCTGCGCGCCGGACTGCCAAGGCGCGATCCTGGGGGGCGCGGACGTGTCCTACGCGAACCTGAGCAGCGCGAACCTGTCCTATGTAGACCTGAACGGCGCGATCGTGTCCTACGCGAACCTGTCCTACGCGAACCTGTCCTACGCGAACCTGGTCAACGCGATCCTGTCCAACGCGAACCTGTCTCACGCGAAGCTGTCCTACGCGTACCTGTTCTACGCGAGCCTCGACGGCGCGACCCTGTCATACGCGAATCTGAGCCGCGCGACCGGTTGCTCCACAGTCACGCCCACAGGAACCCTCAACGGCAGAGGCTGCGACAACTAGCACCAGCACCGCAGACTACGTACCTGCGCGCCTGCCCACCGGGTTTTGTACCTTTTTGCGATGCGTTCTTTTCTGCGGATTCTGATTGCTGCTGTGTCAGCGTGCGTTTTACTGTCGGGCGTTGCTGAGGCGCGCACCGTCAAGGGCTGTGTAATCAAGCATCACACCAGCTGCCATTACATGGACCTTCACGGAATGGATCTGCACGGCGCCGTGATGCCTCACAGCGTGCTGCATCACATCAACCTCAAAGGCGCGAACCTACGCGGCGCTGACCTGCGCTACGCCGACCTGCGCAAAGCTGACCTACGCGGAGCCGATCTGCGCAGAGCGAACCTCAAAGGCGCGAAGCTGAACTACTACACGACACCAAAAAAGAACGGTGCGCGCACGTCAGCTACCCCGTCCTGCGCGCCAAACTGCGGTGGCGCGAACCTGCGCGGCGCGAACCTGACCGACGCGAACTTGACCGGCGCGAACCTGATCCGCGCGAACCTCACCGAGTCGAACCTGACCAGCGCGACCCTGCTCAACGCAACCCTGGTCTTCGCGAACCTGACCAACGCGGACCTGATCAGCGCGAACCTGACCGGCGCTAACTTGATCAGCGCGACCCTGACCGGCGCAGTCTTCACGAACGCGACAGGCTGCTCAACCGTCGAGCCCGCGGGAGCCCTCAACGGCAAAGGCTGCAGCAACTAGCACCAACACGCGACACCCCACCTGAGCGGCAGATCGAGCGCGCTGGGCATGGGCTGTAGTTTCTCCCTGATGGAGACGAGTGAGGCAGAACCCCGTCCGGTGCTCTGGCATCTCGCGATGTCTCATTATACGGCCGCACAATACACAACTTTTTAGCCGCAGGAACCCTCCCCATATCGCGCGAATAAAAGCTGGCCCTCGCGGCCGGCTGCCACCGCGGTTAGCTGCCAAAGCAAGTGACACGCGCCACGCTTGTTACCCGCTATTCTCTCGCGAATGCTGAGAATCCGCTCCGTTTCCATCGTCGCCACGGCAACCGCGCTCGTATCGCTAGCGCTTGTTCCTGCAGCTTCTGCCGCCAGCCCTTCGACCAACGTTTCTGGGTCCATAGTGAAGCCGAAGCTCGGCATGAAGATCGTCGCCGCCGGGGAAAGGGGAGCAGTCGGGCGCGCTGCGGTGTCGCCAAGTGGCGCTTTCTCTCTACGGATCCCCAGAAGCCGAGTTGGGTCGCTCGGCTTAGTCGTGATCAACCCTGATGGCTCGAGCGGCGGGCAGATCCTGCTCGCAACCCATTCGCGGCGAGGATATGTGCGAATGACGGCGCGCACCGGAGCGATCGGGCGTGTGCTACTTCGCTCTGGATATGCGACTGTCGCCCGTGATCTGCCGCGCCCACAGTATTCGAAGCGCAGCTCAGTGCCGCTAACCAAATCGGGGCGCCCAGCGGCTGTCTCATCGATCCTGAAGGCGATCTTTGCGCCTAAACCGAAGATCATCGCCACCTGCGTGAGGCGGTATTGGAAGGAAGGTGACGGCGAGGGGTTTGAACTGATCGATCAGCTCTACAGGCAGGTCTGGGGGTGGAACGACATGACGCAGGCCCAGTTTGACGCTATAACGCTGCGTCCGACATGGCTCTTCTGGGTCAAGAACTCCCCCCGCGAAATCCTTGCGAGGGGGTTCTTCGTCAAGTCGCCCGAGTGCGCAAACGACGGCGAGTACACGTGGAAGAGAATGTACGGCTGGAACTGGCTAGCAGTAACAAACTTCGTCTCGCTTAACCAACCGGTCGATGAAGGCGGACTAATCACACGCTCGGTGATGTGGAAGTACCAGACCTTCACCTTTGCCCCTGGCGCGCACACCAATCAGCTGACGTCGCCAGAAGGCAAGAAGTATGTGATGGTCACGCGCGACGGCTCGCGCACTAGCGACACATCACCGCTGCCAAGCGGCTGGACCGTTTCGCCTTCCTACACGATCAATAAAACATTGACGGTTGAGCTGTTGGGCAAAGAGACTGAGAACTACCGAACCAGCAACGGCGACTCGTTCCAAGGCCCTCTGCCTGCAGACTTTAATCTCGCTGACTACGGCGCAGCCGGATAAGACCCCTCGCACGAGGCTGATCTGCGCAACGCCAGCCTTGCGGACCTTGGCCGAAAACATGTTCGGAGACGACGTTGCTAAGTCAGCGTGGCGCGACCGCTTGTAGCATGCTTATAGGCCAACGAGTAACCCTCAGGAGACGAAATCATGGACAGCGAATCGAAATGCCCAGTCACTAACGGAAATGGCGCGGGTCCTACAGGCGGCACTTCGAACCACGATTGGTGGCCTAACCAGCTCGACCTTGGCGTCCTGCGCCACAACTCGCCGCAGGCCGACCCAATGGGCGAAGACTTCAACTACGCCGAGGAATTCAAGAAGCTTGACCTCGAAGCTCTAAGGAGCGACCTCAAGGCCGCGATGACCGACTCGCAGGAGTGGTGGCCAGCCGACTACGGCCACTACGGCCCACTCTTCGTACGCATGACTTGGCACAGCGCTGGCACCTACAGAATCAGCGACGGGCGTGGCGGCGGCGGCGCAGGGCTGCAGCGCTTCGCACCGCTCAACAGCTGGCCTGACAACGTAAACCTCGACAAGGCGCGCCGTCTGCTCTGGCCGATCAAGCAGAAGTACGGCAGCAAGATCTCGTGGGCCGACCTGATGATCCTGACCGGCAACGTAGCGATGGAATCAATGGGCTTCGCGACCTTTGGCTTCGGCGGCGGGCGCGAGGACGTTTGGGAGCCGGACGACACTTACTGGGGCGCCGAAGCTGAATGGCTCGGCGACGAGCGCTACAGCGGCGAGCGTGAGCTGGCCAATCCACTCGCAGCGGTGCAGATGGGATTGATCTACGTCAACCCGGAGGGCCCGAACGGCAACCCTGACCCGCTCGCAGCGGCAATCGACATCCGCGAAACGTTTGCCCGCATGGCGATGAACGACGAGGAGACCGTCGCGCTGATCGCTGGTGGCCACACCTTCGGCAAGACCCACGGCGCCGCCGACCCAGACGTGTACAGCGGCCCAGAGCCAGAGGCCGCGCCGCTGCAAGAGGTTGGCCTCGGCTGGAAGAACAGCTTCGGCACCGGCAGCGGTGACGACACGATCAGCAGCGGGCTCGAGGGCGCTTGGACGCCGACGCCGATTGCCTGGGACAACAGCTACTTCGAAACCCTCTTCGAGTACGAATGGGAGCTAACGAAGAGCCCGGCCGGCGCGCAGCAGTGGATCCCGACCGACCCGGCCGCGACGACCACCGTGCCCGACCCGCACGACCCATCGAAGACGCACGCGCCGGTGATGCTCACAACTGACCTTGCGCTGCGGATGGACCCGATCTACGAGCCGATCTCACGGCGCTTCTATGAGAACCCGCAGGAGCTCGCCGATGCTTTCGCGAAGGCTTGGTTCAAGCTGACGCACCGCGACATGGGGCCGATTACGCGCTACCTCGGCCCGCTCGTTCCGGCCGAGCCGCAGATCTGGCAGGACCCTGTTCCCGCCCCCGATCACGAGCTCTTTGATGCCGCTGATGTGGCGAGCCTGAAGGCGAAGATTCTTGAATCCGGCCTTTCTATCTCGCAGCTGGTGACGACCGCCTGGGCTGCGGCATCAACATTCCGCGGCACCGACAAGCGCGGCGGCGTCAATGGCGCGCGTATTCGCCTTGAGCCGCAGAAGGATTGGGCGGTCAACAATCCGCCCGAGCTCGCCGAGGTGCTGAAAACGCTGGAGGTAATCCAGCAGGAGTTCAACGACGCTCAGGACGAGGGCGGCAAACGGGCCTACATGGCCGGCTTGATCGTGCTTGGCGGCTGCGCAGCGGTTGAGCAGGCCGCGAAGAGCGCCGGCTACGACGTGACCGTTCCATTCACACCCGGCTTCTCAGACGCATCGCAGGATCAGACCGACGTCGATTCGTTCGCGGTGCTCGAGCCGACCGCAGACGGCTTCCGCAACTACCTCGTGGACGGACATTGGCGGCCAGCGGAGAAGCTGCTCGTTGACCGCGCCAACCTGCTTACGCTGACCGCACCAGAGATGACCGTGCTCGTAGGAGGCATGCGCGTGCTCGGCGCCAACTTCAAGGGCTCCGAGCTCGGCGTCCTGACCGATAAGCCAGGCACGTTGACGAACGACTTCTTCGTCAACCTGCTCGACATGGACACCGTCTGGCAGCCAACCTCGGAGGCCGAAGAGAGCTTCGAAGGTCGAGGCCGAGATAGCGGTGAGCTGAAGTGGACCGGCAGCCGCGTTGACCTCGTCTTCGCTTCGAACTCCGAGCTGCGCGCGCTGGCAGAGGTATACGCCAGCGAGGATGCCGGCGAGAAGTTCGTCAGCGATTTCGTTGCTGCATGGGCCAAGGTGATGCACCTTGACCGCTTCGACGTTGCCTGAGCCGCGCCTCGCTT
>CAIJLJ010000135.1 GCA_903821395.1 uncultured Solirubrobacterales bacterium
ACTTACCGCCAGCAGCAGCGCGGCGGCCGCGGCGTCACTGGTATGGACATGAAGGACGGCGACTTCATCGAGCACCTCTTCGTCTGCTCCTCACACGACTTCCTGCTCTTCTTCTCGAACCGCGGCAAGGTTTACCGCTCGAAGGTTTATGAGCTGCCGGAGGCGTCACGTACGGCTAAGGGTCGCGCGCTCGTAAACGTGCTGCCGCTCCGTGAAGGTGAACGGATCGAATCGGTCCTCGCGACGCGAGACTTCAGCGAAACGCAGTACCTCGTCTTCGCAACGAGGAAGGGCACGGTCAAGAAGACCGAGCTGCAGGAATACAACACGCCGATCAAAGCCGACGGAATTATCGCTATCAAGATCCGCGAGGACGATGAACTGATCGTGGTCCGCGGCGTCGACAAAGAGGATGAGGTGCTGATCACTTCGCGCGCGGGCCTGACGGTGCGCTTCGCTGAGTCCGATGCTCGCTCGATGGGTCGCAGTACCAGCGGTGTAAAGGGCATGGATGTTGGTGAGAAGGGCGAGGTGATCGCGATGGACATCGCCCGCGACGACATGGACCTGCTCGTGATCACTGACAACGGTTACGGCAAGCGCACACAGGTGCGCGAATACCGCAAGACAAAGCGTGGAGCCAAGGGCGTTAAGACGATTGCGCTGACCGAAGCTAAGGGCGGACTAGCCGGCGCGCTGGTCGTAAGAGAGCACCAAGACCTGATCTTCATCTCACGCGAGGGAATGGTTCAGCGCACCTCCGCGAGCGGCATCAATCGCTACGGGCGCAGCGCGCAGGGCGTCAAGACGATGAACGTGCGCGACGGTGACATCGTCAGTGCCGTTGCGATGGTCGTAGAGGACGCAGAGGGCGACGCTGCGACAGCTGAGGGCGAGAGCGCCGAGCTCGAGGCCACTGAAGCCACTGAGGCAGAAGTGGTCAGCGAGGACGCTGAGATCGTTGACGAAGAGCTTGAGCAAGAGGACGAGCAGGGTCAGGACGAAGCTGACGACGAGTCGGCCGACGAAGACGACGAGTAGCTCGCCTCAAAGGAAAAGGGCGCCGGATAGAAACCCGACGCCCTTCCCAACAGCTGACTGAATTTAAATCGGCCGATCTGTCTTCACGCGCAACTTGTGCTCGCGGCCGGGGGGACCAGCTCCGGCGAATCGGCCAACGGTGTCCCGGATTGGATTCCGCTTAGCGGGTCCAGCCAACCGCGCTAGCGGCCGGTCACCTCCAGGGTCCCGAAAAACATTGGTCTGTCGATTTGGACCACCCCCTTTCTCTGGTAGCGCGAAAACTAGCACGCTTCCGGGACGGCGATCAGGCGGCTTCAGCAGGCAGCCACTGGCGCCACGCAGCGGGGATCCGCTGAGCCGCCACGGTGATGAAAACATGTGCGCCAGGAACCCGGGGTGCCTTGCGCGGGTGCATGTTGATTTGGGCCGGCAGACGGTCGGCTTTGCGCCGGTTACAAGGAGCGCAGGAGGCGACGATGTTCTCCCAGGTCGAGAGTCCTCCCTTGGAGCGGGGGATTACGTGATCGACCGTCAGGTTGGAGCGAGTGCCGCAGTACTGGCAGGCCCATCCATCCCGAGCGAAGACTGCACGCCGCGTGATTTTGCGCTTCGAGCTATCTCGAGGGACGTTTGCGTAGACGCGCAGTTTGATAACGATCGGTCGCGCAAGCACGTGGTGTTCAGAGCGCAGCTCGCTGCCGCCGCGCTCGATCATGTCGGCCTTCTCCTTCAGCAGCAGAACGGCGGCACGGCGCACACTGCAGACATTGATCGGCTCGTAGGTCGCGTTTAAGACCAAAACTCGACCGACATCGCGCGTAGTTCGCTGGCGCGCAAGTGGGGGCGCAACGTCAATGGGGGCTGATGCGGTCAGCGGCTTCATCTCGCTTGCAGGCGAGTCTAACCGCGAGGCCGACGGTTCGCTGCCGTTCCTTCCCCGCTACTGAATTGGGTAGCTGCCGAGCACACGAACTTGCTCGCAGTGACCGGCTAAACCAGCGAGCGCGTCGGCTGGCGGCCCTGGGACGTCGACTCTCCCGTCGATGTCGACCAGGAAGATGTATTGGCCAAGTTCGTGCCGCGCCGGCCTCGATTCAATCCGAGTTAGGTTGATCGATCTGCTGGCGAACTCCGAGAGGCAGTCCAATAGCCATCCCGGCGAGCCATCGCCAGCGCCGGAGAAGATAATTGCGCTCTTGCCTGCCTTGCCCTCTATTGGCGGCTCACTTACCGAGCGCGAGAGCCAGATGAAGCGGGTTAAGTCATGAGCGACGATCGACTCGGCGAGTACGACTGCGCCACTGTGCATCGCCGCCGTCGGGCTGGCGATCGCTGCTGCCAGAAGATCGCTACTGAGTACCTGCTCGACCGCCGCTGCCGTCGAGCTGGTTGCCTCAAGCTTCGCGTCGGGCAGCTCGCGGCGCAGGAACGAAGCGCATTGTGCCAGCGGCTGTGGGTGCGAGAACACGGTCGTGACTGCGCTTAGCTCGGTGCCCTCGCGGGCGATGAGGCAGGGATTGATTTCGAGCACGTATTCGCCGATAATCGACACATCAGGGGCATCGTGCACGATCGCGTCGATCACCTCATTGACGCCGCCCTCAACAGAGTTTTCAATCGGCGCGATCGCGCGATCAACGATTCCCTCCTGAACTGCGCTGACAACATCGTGAACGGTTGAAAGCGGGACGATCTCGGCTTCTCCGTCGAGCCCTGCCAGCTCCAGCGACTCGTGCATCGCTTGCTCGCTGAAAGTTCCCGCTGGGCCGAGATAACCGACCCGCATCAGGCGCTCTCAGCGAGGTCGAGCAACTCGCCGCTGATCGCTGCGTCTACCGCCTGCTGCTCCTCTGGCGAGAGTTCAACGGTGCCCCTTCCCTGTTCAACTTGGCGCACGTAGAAGCGCGTTGACTCGCGATGCTGAATTGAAGAGATGACGACGCCGGAGCGGTGCGCGTCGAGCAGTGCGATTGAGACCGACTGGTGGCCTGAGAGCTCGTTATAAGCGTCGTAGCGAACGACCGCGCGGTGGTTGATCGCACCATCAAGCCGAGCCTCCGCGGCGCTCACACGGCCTTCGAGGCCGGTCGCGATGTCGATCAGATGGTCATGGAGCGCGACGAACTGACGTTCAAGCTCGGCGGCGTGGGCCGTGATGTCACGTTCGCTGTCGCCGATCACAAGCTTCTGATCGCGGCGGAGGCTGCGCAGCTTTACCAGCGCGATGATCACGGCGATCAACGCGACTACTGCGATTGCTGCGGCGATTACGGCGATTAATCCCGCGCTGCTGTCTAGTGAATGCACGCTGTGCAGAGGATAGACCCGTGTGGGGCTATCAACCTGCGAAGAGAACTGTGTAAGTCGCTTGGTTGTTGTCGAGACCGGTCTCGCCTGGAACCGGATCGATCTTGACCGTCAGCGTTGCAGCAGTTCCGCTTGCTGGAACAGAGGGGAGCGCTATCGCGACATCGGTCTCGGTCCCCGCAGTTGTCTGGTTGACAACCTTCTTCGCTGTAACCGGCTTGGCACCCGGTGCCGTCAGCGTCACCGTGACCGTTACGTTCCGCTCGTTGTTCTCGCCACCGTTAAGCACCTTGACTGTCACAGCAACCGGTGGCGTCGCAGAGACCTTGTTGGCCGCAGGCGAAGGCTGCAGCACTGTCCCAGCGATCGTTGTGCTGCTGATCGCGTGACCGTGCAGGCCGGGTGCGATCGCGCCGGTTGCGGTTCCTGCACCTGCCTGGCCACCAATCGCAGCTGCGATCGTGCTCGGGGCAAGCCAGGTGTAGCCAGGGAGCGACTTGCTGGTGGGGATTGTTACGCCGGTAATGCCGGCGCCATCGAGAGCCTGCTTGATCAGCGGCGCTGTGCGCTGCGAGTAGACGACGTCGGATGCCAAGAATGACTGCATCTGGCCGGCAATAAGGTTGGTTGCAGTTTCGGCTGCTTGTCCGCTGCCTTGAGCCTTCGGAAGTAGCTCCGCGATCTTTGTGAGCGCCCCAGCGCGGAGGTCAAGCGTCAGCATCAGGTTCTGCTGAGCGTCACGCATCTCGCTTGGGACGTCGAGCTCGTTGCCGCGTTTTACGTCCTCCTCGGCCGCGAGCCGGACCTGATTGATCTGTACCTGGAGATCATTAGAGGCGGTTCCGGCGGTGCCGCCACTAAGCAACTTGAAGAAAGGTGCGGCAACCTGATTGTCCGAGTCCGACACAATTGCGGCGACGTTGCGGTTGTAATCCTGGAGTGCGCTGGTGCTGGCACTGTCGAGGCAGCTTTTGACCCCAACGATGATGATCAGCAGCAGAACGATGCCGACGCCGATTGCAATCGCTTGGCGCGTACGCATCGTTTGGCGGTCACCCGAGCCATTACTTGGATCGGGCGCAGCGGGACGGCGCGGCTCAGCCGGACGGCGCGCGCTGGAACTGACCTGTGTTGGATCGTCGTCGAAGAAAGACATTGAAAATCTGCGCCCCTGAATCAGGTGCAGTTGCGAAGTATGACGACGAACGGCAAAAACCGGCCCTGATGCAAGTTTGCTCGCAATATCGCCGCTTCGCCTGCACAGCAGGCAGAAGGCTGCGGACAGAGAATAGAGGACTAAAGTGAGCTATACCGAGACGACGATCGTTCAGCAGGATCCTCTGCCGCCAAGTGAGGCGACTGGGACCGCCACGGTCGTGCTCGATCGCTACCGCCTTCTGCGCCGGCTTGGCGCTGGTGCATTCGGCGTTGTCTGGCTCGCGCACGATGAACGACTCGATCGCGTAGTAGCCGTAAAACGGATTGAGGCCAGCGATCCCGAATTGGCAGCAAGGGCGGAGCGCGAGGCGATCGCCGCCGCACGCTTGAACCACCCGGGGATTGTGGCGCTGCACGAAGCAGGTCGAGATCAAGATGCTGTCTACCTGGTCTCCGAGCTCGTTCGAGGCAAAACGCTGCGCGAGCGGCTGCTAGCTGGCGAGCTCTCCGATCGCGACATCGTGCGCATCGGCGTCGCACTGTGCGATGCATTGAGTCACGCTCACGCCCGGGGTGTCGTTCACCGCGACATCAAACCGGCCAACATCATCATTCCCGATCGCCCCGATGGCGATGCCGGGATCGTCAAGCTGACCGACTTCGGGATCGCCTTGATCGCTGGTGACGATGCGTTGACCCGCACCGGCGACGTTGTCGGAACCCTTGCCTACATGGCTCCCGAGCAGGCCGACGGGCGACCCGTCAGTGGCCAGAGCGACCTTTATTCGTTGGCGCTTGTGATCTATGAATCACTGAGCGGGGTCAATCCGATTCGCGCGCCCGGAGCTGCGGCCACGGCCCGCCGCGTAGGCACCCGGCTACCCGCTCTAAGTCAGCTTCGACCTGAGTTACCCGAACAGATCGCCGATGCGATCGATTGGGCGGTGCAGCCCGATGAGCTCGATCGGGGCAGTTTGGCTGAGCTTCGCGATGCGCTGATCGAGGCGCAGAGCGAGACCGACACGACGGCCGGGACGGTCGATGTGACGGTCATCGAGAGCTATCAGGAGCAGGATCTCCTCGAGGAGGGGCATGCCGCTCCACGCCCGGCGCTGACGCTTCCAACCCGCTTTTTGGCTGCCGTGTGTGCCGCCGGGCTCGTACTGGGATCGCTGATGGCGCTTAAACCGATCTCCGCTGTAGCGAATCTGCCTCTCGCTTGGGCCGCCTTGGGCGCCGCGATCGTTGTTGGGCTGGTGCCGCGACTTGGCGCTGTGCTGCTGGCTATCGGCCTAAGTGGGATCTTTGTGGCGGCTGGAGTCCCCGGCTGGGCAGTGCTGCTCTGGGCCGCGCTGCTGCCAGCAATTCTGTTGCTCGCTCGTGACCCGAGCAGTTGGCTCGCCGGATTTGCCGCTCCGTTACTTGGCCTAGTGGCCTTGGCCTTGGCATTCCCGGCGCTGGCGAGTTTTGCGCCGACTGGAAAGCAACGCGCCGTGCTTGGCGGCCTTGGATTCTGGTGTCTTGCTCTGGTCGAGCCGATTGTTCACAGTCGCTTGCTTTTCGGTCAGATGGCCCTCAGGGCAGATTGGGCGCAGTCGGCGACGGCGGCTGTTAGCAGCGTTGGGACGATGATCGCGCACGGAGTTCCGCTTGTAGCGCTGATCTGGGCGCTAGCTGCGTGGGTGCTGCCGTCCGTTACAGCGAGCGGCCGCGTGATCGTGGATCTTTGCGTCGCAGTGCTCTGGGCTGCAGGCCTGACCGCCGCAAGCGTGGCCGTCGCCGGCGCCCTTAACTGGCCTGTTTCGCTGCCTCAGACCGGAGTTTTGCTTGCTGGGAGCGCCGTAGCTGCACTGCTCGCAGTGGTCGGCGCCGGCCTTCGCCCACAGCATTAAAAAGCGTCCGTGGCCCGCAGCGGCAGGTCCAGTGCGTAGCATAGTTACGCGAGCACAGCGGTGATCGAATCGGGCTTGATCGCAATGCTGTGTGAGCCCATCAACCATGAGTGTTCTTCGCAATCTTGAGCAGCGACTTAGTGGCCTCGTCGAGGGGACTTTCGGACGGGTGTTTCGAACCGAAGTTGGCCCGGTCGAGATCGCCCGTAGGTTGACTCGCGAGATGGATCAAAATGTTCAGGTCTTGCGGTCGCGGCGCTATGCGCCGAACGAGTACGTGATCTGGCTCTCGCAGGATGACCGTGATCATTACAACGGCGTTGAGGACGAGGTCGCCGATGAACTTGCCGGCAACCTGCTTGAGCATGCGCGCTCCGAGCGCTTGACCTTGGTTACGAGTCCGATCATTGAGTTCGGCGTTGACGAGTCACTCGGTTTGGGCGAATTTGGCATTGAGACGCGCGTCGTTCGGCTCGATCAGCTTCCAGCCGAGGAGCCCGACCGTGACCCGCCGCCTGTTGCACGTCGCGAAGCTTCGGCCCCGGCAATCGGCCGGGCGACCTTCGAAGCCGAAGGAACCCGCTTCACAATCCCGCCGTCGGGCGCTGTTGTAGGCCGCAGTAGCTCGTGCGAAGTTGTTCTAAGCGATCCTGACGTTTCACGGCGGCATGCGCAGATCAGTTACGACGAGGTCGAAGGATGGATCGTCGAGGACCTTGGATCTACGAATGGCGTGATCGTGAACGGTGGTCTCGTCAACAAATCGCTGCCGCTCAGCAACGGTGACCAAATTACGCTCGGACCTGTGAGCGGGAGATTCGAGGCCCGATAATGCTTCAACCGACTGCGATCATCCTTCAGGCGGCGTTTCTGCTCGTCCTCTTCCTCTTTGTCGCCTGGGTTGCGCGCAGCACGCTGCGCGACTTGAAGCGCCCCGACGAACAGCGTTCGGCAGGCCCGCCACCGGCCGATGCCACGGGGATTCACAGTGCCGTTACTGCGGGCGCTGCGCCGAGCGGTCCGCATGATCCCCGTCTCGTCGTCGAGCGAGCTCCTGGCCACACGCCCGGAATGGAGTACGAGGTAGGCAACGGAGCGATCCTTGGCCGCGGCGAGCAGGCAGAGATCCGCCTTGATGATCCATACGCATCGTCCCGTCACGCTCGTTTGAGCATGCAAGGCGGCCGAATCGTGCTTGAGGACCTTGGGTCAACCAACGGCACCTTCCTCAACGAGGAGATCGTTAGTGGCCCGCAGCCGCTGCACCAAGGCGATCACGTACGGATTGGCGACAGCGAGTTTCATTACGTAGATAACTGATGCTGCGCGTCGCCGAACACGCCGAGCTGAGCGACACTGGCCGCCAGCGCCGGGCAAACGAGGACGCCTTCTTCGCCCGCGCGCCGCTCTTTGTTGTCGCTGATGGGATGGGCGGCGCTCAGGCCGGCGAGGTGGCTTCGGCGACCGCGATCGAGATCCTTTCGCAAGGACTAGGTGACGGTGAAAGCACTGAGCAGCGGCTGAGCGCAACGGTGCAGGAGGCCAACGCCCAGATTTACGCGCTCTCGGTGGCAGACGATGAGCGCGCCGGGATGGGCACGACTGTCACTGCCGCTTACATTGGCGAGAACGACATCACGCTCGTGCATGTCGGTGACAGCCGCTGTTATCGCTGGCGCGATGGCACTCTCGAACGGTTGACCGATGACCACTCGCTGGTTGAAGAGATGGTTCGCCAGGGTCAACTAACGGAGGAGCAGGCGCTCGACCACCCGCAACGATCGATCATCACTCGCGCGCTAGGCCCGGAAGCGGTCGTTGAGCCCGATTCCCAAACCGTCAACGCCCGCGACGGTGATGTTCTTCTGCTCTGCAGTGATGGCCTCTCAACGATGATCTCTGATGATCAGATCGCCGCCGTGCTTGCGGGCGAGGAGAAGCTCACCGATGCCGCAAGAGGGCTCGTCAGGGCTGCCAATGATGCTGGCGGCCGCGACAACATAACTGTGGTTCTGTTTCGCATCGAGCGGCTCGATGGGGGTCAAGGAAGCGAGATCGAACAGACTCAGGTCGGTCTTGTAACGAGCCAGCTGCCGCAAGCGAAGGCTTCGGCGGCGGCCCCAGCAGCCGCAAACGTCGAGCGTCGCTTGCCGCGCGCAGGCCGCGGCGAGGTGCGCAAGAGCCGGCGGTGGAAGCCTGGCATTGGAACTTTGCTGGCGGTATTCGCTGCCGCCTTGCTGCTCTCAGGGGTCTACTTCGCGTCGCAGGCGATCTATTTCGTTGGCGTCGATCGTGAGGGCTTCGTCAGTGTGTATCAGGGCGTTCCCTACGAGCTGCCGCTGGGAATCAACCTCTATCGCGAGGACTACGTATCTGGAACAAACCTTTCGCAGCTGCCTGCCAGCGAACGGACGATCATTACCGAGCATCGGTTGCGCTCACGTAGTGACGCAGATGATCTCGTCCGTCAGCTAGAGCTCGGGCGGCTCGGGAGCGGCTCTCCGTGAGTGCGCGTAATCGCGAACTGCTCGGCCTGCTGCCAGCCTCGCTGCTGATCGTCGCCGGGTTTGGCGCCGTATTCCTGCAGGAGCAGGCGAAGCTTGGAAACCTGTCGCTGACTTACGGCGCGATCTTCCTTGGTCTTTGCCTCGCGGCGCACCTGATCATCCGGGTTCGCCTGCCCGATGCCGATCCGTACCTGTTGCCGATCATCGCGGTGCTAGCGAGCATCGGCCTAGTCGTCATCTATCGGCTCAATGAGACGTTGGCGCGCGATCAGGCGCAGTGGTTCGTTGTTGGGCTGATCGCCTTTGCCGCGACGATACTTTTGCTGCGCGATTACCGCGTGCTTGAGCGTTATCGCTATCTGATCGCGGCGGCGAGCTTGTTCCTTCTGTTGCTTCCCAGAATCCCGGGTATCGGGCAGCAGGCTAACGGTGCCTATCTCGGGATCGGCCTCGGCCCGGTGACGTTCCAGCCAGCCGAGTTCGCCAAGATCGGAATCATCATCTTCCTCGCCAGTTACCTGCGTGATACGCGCGCATTGCTGGTCTCCAGGAAACGCTTTGGCATCACGTTGCCGCGGCTGAAGCACATCGGTCCGCTGCTGCTGGTCTGGGGCTTGGCGATGCTGATGCTGGTCTTCATCCGTGACCTCGGCTCGTCCCTGATGTTCTTCGGCGGCTTTCTCGCGATGCTCTACGTAGCGACAGATCGATTGATCTTCCCCGTCGTTGGCTTCGGACTCTTCGGTTTAGGGGCCTGGTTCTTTGCCAACACGGTCGGTCACGTCGCCGATCGGGTGAGTGCTTGGCAGCACCCGTTTGATCCAAAGCTCTACGAACAGATTGGAGGCAGCTACCAGATTGCTCAATCGCTCTTCGCGCAGGCCGACGGTGGAGTCTGGGGCCAAGGCTTTGGGCAGGCCTTAATCAGTGTTGGCGATAGCCCGATACTGCCAGCAGCTCAGACCGACCTGATCTATGCCGTGATCGTCAATGAGCTTGGTTTGATCGGCGGCATCGTCTTGCTGCTGATTTACGTGCTTTTTGTTGAGCGCGGCTTCAGGATCGCTGTACTGGCTCGTGATTCGTTTTCGAAGTTGCTCGCTACCGGACTCACCACGGTCGTTGCGCTGCAGGTGTTCGTAATTGTCGGCGGGGTGACAAAGGTGATCCCTTTGACCGGAGTCACGCTCCCGTTCGTCTCCTACGGCGGATCTTCGATCGTCGCCAACTTCGTGATCGCGGCGTTGCTGCTGCTGATCTCCGATCGCGCTCGGCGTGAGGCACGGCGATGAACAAACCGATCATCCGCGTTTTCGCGGTTCTGCTGGTGCTGTTTGGCCTGCTCGCTTACTTCACCACGCGATGGACCGTGATCGATCGCGCCCAGCTCCAAGATAATCCGCAGAACAAGCGCGAACTTCTTGCTCAGCAGCGGATTGCGCGCGGCTCGATCCTTGCCGCATCAGGCAATGTCCTTGCTCAATCGGTTCGGCGCTCAGATGGCACATATGCTCGCCGCTATCCCGACAATGGCCTCTTTGCCCAGGCGGTTGGCTACTCATATCTGAACCCCGGTACCGCGGGGCTTGAGAGGTTCTATAACGGCCAGTTGACGGGGAGAACGGCTGGCTTCGAGCAGACTTTGCGCAAGCTCCAGGGCAAGCGCCAGCAG
>CAIJLJ010000136.1 GCA_903821395.1 uncultured Solirubrobacterales bacterium
ATTGAGCGGCTCTCCGGTTTCGAGGGTGAGACGGTTTGGGATTCATCGAAGCCGGATGGGCAGCCAACTCGCTACCTCGACGTCAGCCGTGCAGAGGAGCTGATGGGATTTGAGTCGCGGGTCGAGCTGGAGGATGGGCTGCGAACTACGATCGAGTGGTTCGACGCGCAGGCCGACAGCTAGCTCAAACCAGCCAGGATCGGTCAAGTGTGAACATGAACCAGCTGCCGCAAACTCTATGCAGATCTTCGGGCCGGCTTGGAGTAGCGGACGGTTGGGCGGGCCATGCGATCTGAGGAAGACGAAAGCGTTGAGCTGGTCGTCCTCGTCCTCGGCCATCACAGTCGTCCCTACACCGACAACGAGGCTTTGCAGCGTGACACCTGGGCAGCCGAGGGTCGCTATGACTCGAGGGTTCGGGTGTTCTGGGTCTTCGCGGATCCTTCGCGGGATGTCGTCCATGATGATGAGCGCGGAAATCTTCTCGTGCCGGTCACTGCGGAGGAATCAGAGGCCGTAGGTAACTGTGTGGTCCTCGAGAAGACGGTCGGAGCGATGATCTGGGCCGCGGAGCGCTTCGAGTCGAGCTACATCCTGCGCACGAACACTTCGAGTTACCTGTGCTTGCCCGAACTGCTGGCCGAGCTCGAATCGCTCCCATCGTCGGGGGTGTACAGAGGCTTCCTCGGAACTCATCCCGATCAGTCGCGTGGTGAGATCAACTTTGTGTCGGGGGCGTCGATGCTAATCACTAGCGACGTCGCGAAGAGCTTGACTGCTCTCGACTCCTCTGCATATTCAGGGCTGCTTGAGGACGTTGCCATTGGTGCTTTTTTCAAGGAACAAGCTGTTGAACCGCAATTCGCAGGTCGTATAAGCCTGAGCGACGGCGAGCCGCTGCGCTACGGCGGCTTTGTGCGGCTCCGAGCGATTTTTTCGGACCGCATCACTCAACAGCGGTTGCGTGAGGTTGACGCCATCTTCACTGAGATCGACCCCGCGGTTCGTCTCACCAAGCTCAGTCAGCAGGACCAAAGGGAAGCTAGGCGGGCCTATCGCTCACGTATTCAGGCGGGGCGCCCGCTGCGAGATCGGAGGTCCCTCGCGGAGCTGCTTCAGGCGATCCGGTCGCTGCTGAACATTCGGGCTTACATTGGTGACAGGAGCAACCGTAAGGCGACGCTTCTTGCCCGGAGTCGGACATTTCCGATGCCCGGAACAGATCAGGTGAGCGTTACTCCTATGTCGCCAGCGAGGCCATCCAGTGCGCCCTTCGTGTCGGGCGACGGATTTCGAGCACTCTGCGACCGGGTCTGGGAGGAGGATTCGGCGGCTGAGGGCTTCATCGATGGTCCCCAAGAGGGTGAAACCTGGTTCTGCAAGATCGACCGCGCAGATGAGCTCGCGACTCTGATCGAGTCGAGCTCAGCTGCGCCTTCACGGCCCCGCACAAGTCTCGTGCTCCACAACGGTGACAACGTTCCATCCGAGCAGGTGTTTCGCCGCCTCCTTGGACTGTTCGAGCGCGTCTACGCAGTAAACGTGGCGGATCGCCTTAGGAATGAAGTTGGGTTGGAAGGATTGAGCGCGATCCCGATTGGTCTCGAGAATGCTCACTGGCACGGCGCGGGGCGAGTCGAGCTCTATCCGCTCCCGGGAGACGCTGGGGCCTTAGGTCGCTGGTCAGATCGGCCGTGCGAGGCACTCGCCTGTTTCAATCCTTCAACAAACCCAGCGCAGCGTGAAGAGCTCGTAGGAAGGCTTCCCCTCTCGCCATGGGTTGACTGGCATGAGCCGGCGATGAATCAAGAGAATTACGCTGCGACCGTGCGTGACGCCCGTTTCGTGCTCTCGCCTCCAGGGAACGGCAACGATTGTCATCGCACATGGGAGGCGATGTACCTGGGCGCAATTCCCGTCGTCCTAGAAGCGTTTCTTGACAGCGGTTTGACATCTAACCTGCCCGTGTTGGCTGTCGCCTCTTGGGATGACTTTCTGAGCATGTCGCCAGATGAGCGAACCGAAGCCGGCAATGCGCTTTTAGCCCGCCCTCTCGAGATGCTTGATCTCGGCTACTGGGAGCGAATTGTCTGTCGTCCTTAACTCGAGCGCTGCTCTGTTCGTTTGCCCGCGCCCACGAGCTCGGCTGAAAAGAATTTCGTTAGCTCAGCCCGGTATTTCGAACGGGAGAAGGATTCGCGACCGAATTTCGCGGCTGCGGCAGCCATCGCATCGCGCTGATCAACTGGCATGGCAGCTGCCTCGGTCACTGCGTCCACCACTCCACTTGGTGTTGGCTCATTGATCACTATCCCGACTCCCTGTGGAAGTGAGATCCCGGTCTCAGGCGTGACTATTGGGATGAGCCCACTGGCCATGCAGACGGCCACGGCCGTAGATGTTGCTTCGCTGCACGACGGCGCCACGACGAACGATGACTCTGCGAAGACGCGCCTGCGTTCATCTGAGTGGGTCGTGAGGTACCCGTGGTAATGAATGTTCCGAGTTAGGAACAGTTCTCTGCGGTATTCCCAGAGGAAGTCGGGCTCTGATTCGAGATCCCCTAGGACATTCAGCGTAAGAGCGTTCAATGAACTGAAAGCTTCCAGCGTGATGTCTAGCCCCTTATGAACGGCGCCCCCGCCGCAGTACCAGAGGAAGTCGTTCTTCCTTCGGTCATTCTCCCGAGTGGTGAACTGCACCGTGCTGGCGTCAGGAACCGTGGTGACACCGATTGGGTGAATCTTGCTGCGTAGCTGCGAGCCGTATGTGCTTGCGGCCCACTCGTTCCCAGTCAAGGTGCACGCTTGGGCCGCAGCCAAGGCAGCTTCACTCCCGTCAACGTGAGCCAGCTGCCGCATCGGCCTGATCGTCGCTCCCCGGCGCTTAGCAAGCGCATCTAGCCGGGACTTCTCGGCCGCATTGTTGAAATCGGGCGCCGCTGTAGTGAGGTGGAGCAGCAGCGTCGGCATATTCGGGCCCATCAAGCTGGTAAGCCGTGCGCCGTTGGCGTCGAGCGCGACGACTGCATCGTAGGAACGAGTTGGGAGAAAGTCCCAGTCATCCCAGTCAATGACATCAACGTCCCAGCCGAGCTCGAGCAGAATGTCGGCGATCGTCCAGCTGTCCCACTCGTTCGGGTGGCCGGCGTTCAGACGTTCATCATCACCGCTCCACTGAACTGGCTCCTTCAGGTAACAGAGCAGGATGCGCCCGCAGGCTTCTTGCCTGGCACTGAGCGAAACACTGAGGTTCGTGGGTGGCTCGCGCTGTGGGTCAAGGCCGCGCAGCCTTCGTGAACGAGCGTTCTTGGCGGCGAGCGCAATGATCCAGAGGCTGCGAAGGATCGCTCGAAGCGAACCTCTATGGACCTGGCGCATTACCATTTGGGCAGTTCAGATCGGTTGTCTTTCACCGTGACAACGGGCTCGCTCATGATTCCTGAGGGTTCCGCTGGCGGGCCAGCCAGAAGTGGATCCATGCGTTGATCGCTGTGGTGGCCGGGGACGGCTCGTACGAGTGGTAATCGGTCCAGCGCTGCGCAGCTACAAGTGGGGAGCTCAGAACGGTCCGTGTGCGCGACGACGTTCGGTCAAGCCTGTGGTGGTTAGTGTCTTCGTCGAGGAGTCGCACGACGCTCCCGCCATGACGCTCCCACTCAGTGACCCGCTCGAAGAGGTATTCCTGATCCGTGAACCAGCCAGTGCCTCCGTGCGTGCCCGAGTAGGCGGAGCCAGCGTCAATCGCTGACGATAGATCGCTCGCAAAGTCACCGCTGCTGCTGAAGACCTCGCGCCAGAGGCCAGGCGTGGCGACCGAGTAGCAGATGGGGAACTGCCCGTCCGCCTCGAGGACGTTGCGGGCGATCACGAAACTGTCCGCGGCCCGTGCGCGGGCGGCGTCAAGCAGCTTCATCGAGAGTGGGAGCATGTCAACGTCTGTCGTGATCACGTAGCCAGTCCCTTGGGGGAGAGTCCCCGGCCAAATGATGCGAGACATCTGGGCCGCAAGGGCCGACGGCACTCCAGGCGGTGAATCGGCGAGGACGATCGACCCTTGATCTCGCTCATCAAAATCGCTCAGGACTGAATCGAACGCAATGACGACGGGAACAATGGTTCGCTTGTTTACCCGAGCGATCGTGCGCCAGAAACGGCACCAATCGCTGACCAGTGGCCTGTAGCGGCTGTGGTCGTTGACTCCAGTCACGACAATGTCATCGCCGGCTGCGATGGCTTGCAGCACGGAGGGGGATGTATCTGAGTCAATCAATGTTGGGCGTCAGTTCGCTCTGCGGCGCTCAGCGCGCGAACGCGAGCTCAATCGAAACCGAGTGTAGGCGCGTATGCGGTCGAGCGCGCCTTGTCTCCTGCGCGGTGGTTCGCGTGGTGCGGCCGCTGCGGCTAGGGCGGGCTATTCTCGGATCCGGGAACGCAGGATCCTGTCGCTCGAAAACGCCATGAACTCATTCAAGCCAATCGTCTCTGTCGTCATTGGCTCGCTA
>CAIJLJ010000137.1 GCA_903821395.1 uncultured Solirubrobacterales bacterium
AACCCGCGCTCCTGAGCCATTGCCTCGACCATGTATCGGAAGAAGACCGCGCGGTCGCAAGTCGTAAGCGCGTCGGCGTACTCCCAGTTCTGTTCGAACTGGCCGTTGGCGTCCTCATGGTCGGTCGCGTAGTTGTCCCAGCCGAGCGCTGTTATGTTGTCGGCCACCTCGGTCACAAACGGCAGGTTGCGCGTGAGCGCACGCATGTCGTAACAGGGCTGTTCGAGATCGTCCAGTGGATCGGCTAGTTCAATTCCTCCGTCTGCCGACCGCCTCAGCAGGAAGTACTCCAGCTCCGCTCCGATCCGCAACTCGTAGCCAAGCTCAGCTGCGCGAGCAATTTGGTTTTGAAGGATGGTTCGTGGGCAGAACGGCCACGCTTCGCCTTCGACCATCACGTTGCACGCGAAGCGACCGATCTTCGGAAGCCACGGCAGTTGCGTAAACGTTGAGACGTCGGGCATCGCGATCATGTCCGGGCTATCAGGCGTCTGCCCGATGTCGCCGGCAGCGAAGCCAGCGAAGCCCGCTCCGTCGCTGAGAAGGTCATCGAGATGGTGCGCTGGCACGAGCTTGGCGCTCGGCTTCCCATGCATGTCAACGAATTGTGCGAAGAGGAACTCAATGCCCTCGTCGGCGACAATCTTGCGGACTGCGTCCTCGTCTAGCGGCTTCTTATTCACGGTTGAGTCTTCCTGTCAGGAGCCACCGAACTGGTGGCTGGCTCACGTTGCTCGCGGCAGTGTACAGGTTCTGGACATCTTGCATCAATGGCTACCCAGCGTCGCCCTTAGCGGGAGCTTACTTCTCTACTCCACCCTCAATGACGAGCCTCACCGGGATCTTTGCGCGGCGCTCAACTCGGTAGGGCTCCTGTGACCACATCATGTCGCGAACGAAGAGGCCGCGCTTGGGGTCGGCGCCCATCACGATCATGTCGCAGCCGAGCCGTGTTGCTTCGGTGACAATTCGCTTCGCGCCTTGCCGCGTACCAACCACGCCAGCACTCGCCGCTACGCCTCGCTTCTGGAGCGTCTTCATCGCCCTGTTGATGATGTCGCGCTGCTCCTGCCACTCGTGCTGGTTTGGCATCAGACCCGGATTTGGAAACCCAAAGCTCGTGCCCCAAACGCGTGCGATCGAAAAGACGTGCACCGGTGCGTTGTTGCGCAGCGCGATCCTCGCGGCTTCGTCAACCGCGCGGGACGAGATCGGCCTCCCTTCGCTTGCCAGCAGCAGCTTCGTGACGGCTGGAACTTCGAACGAGGCAGCATCCTGCTGTTCTGCGTCTTCCATCCTTGGCTCACGAAGCTCCGCTGGCGCTGCAGTAGCGCCGGGCACGCTATTTCTCCATTACCCGGCCAGGATCCTGCGGACCGGGCTCCTCTGGATGATGGACCTTGTCTTGGACTCTCGTTCGGTAGAGGTAGAACGGGATGTAAGCGAGCAACGTCGCCCACCCGAGCCAGAAGTAAGTCTCAGTACCGCCGATCTGAGAGAACTTGTAACCGCCGTAAGACCAGATGATGAAGAGGATCCCGGCAATCACAAGCGAGATGTACTTAAAGATCCCGGGCAGGCTGAACGGCCGCTTGGCATCAGGCTTGTGCTTCTTGAGCATGTAGTACGCGATCAGCGACATGATGATCGCCGCTGTGTAGCCGACGTTCGAGAAGGTGTAGATCTCAACAGCTCCGCCAAGCAGAATCACCAGCAGCGACGCGCCGACGTTGAAGAGCATCGCCCGCGAAGGCACGCCGTTGTGGTTGATGTGCTGAAAGAAGCGCGGGAACTGCCCATCGACCGACATCTGGTGCAGGGACCTCGCACAGCCCATGATCGCGTTAAGTGCCGAGAGCAGCAGAGCGATGATCAGCATCGCCGCGATAAGCCAGTTCAGCACCTCGCCGCCAGTGTTGAATATCTTCCCCGCGAAGTTGACGAAGATCGTGTTCGGATCAACGAGGTCTGGGTTCGACAACGCTTTTGCTCCGAGAACGGCGATGAAGCCGATCGGAATCAGCGTGTAGATGAACATCCCGTAGCCGCCTTCGAGGTTCATCGCGATCTTCGCGTCGCGCTCAGGGTCGTGGCACTCGCCGATGTAACAAGCAGCCGCTTCCATCGCGAGGACGTTCCAAGTCAACAGAAACGCATAAGCGATGTAGAGCGGCAGCCAGCCGGTGCCGTCCAGCCCTGTGAAGAAGCCCGTGCCGTCGAGATGCGTGAATCCGCTGACATTGCCTAGGTCAGCCGAGCCACTGAAGATCCATGCAACAGCGAGGAAGGTCAGAGGAATCATTGAGAGCAGCCCAAGCACGGTTGCGAAACCGGCTCCGATGCGAATGCCGAGGGTCGCTGGAATCAGGAACAACAGAATGCCGACCGCTGCGATGCCGAGCGTCCAGTACGCAATGAAAGTATTGATCGGCGTGAAGCCAGACTCAAGGTTGAGGTGGAAACGATCCGCTAAGTAGAACGACGCCAAAATCATGTTGAGCGGCGCGACCGGGAACCAACCGAGCCAGTAGGCCCAAGCGGTTCCACCATTGAGGTGCTTAGCCAGCGTCGAGTAGCGATCTTTGAATGCCGGATAAACGAACGACGGCAGCCCGCCAGTGCGCTCCGGCATCATCGCTGCCATCTCTGCGAGCATCAGGCAGAGCAGGTAGCCCATGAACGTGATGACGACGATCAGTGGGACCGAAGCAGCCCCGAGCGTTGTGACCATTATCGGCGCGATACCGGTGACGAGAATTACCCCAGCCAGCCCGATAACGAAAGCGCCCCACCAGTTAGTCCCCTTAGCTAGGCCGCCGTGTTCGTAATCAACTTCATGATCGGCTGTGGTTGGTCCGGCATCACCATCTGCGTTCATCTCGCCCCCCAGGCTCGGATACATAGTGGCCCCCACCCACAAGGGAGCGTATGCGCAACTATCGCCCCTGCGCTAGTTCGTTGTCAAGACCACTTGCATTCCTTGAACCTATTTGTCTAGTATGTCTGCAGAGGAGTCCAACGACCGATTGAGAGTGGAATGTCGTTCCTGCTGAACTGTCCTATCTGCGGTACCCGAGAAGTGACCGATTTCGGCTTCGGGGGTGAGATCGTCGTGCGGCCTCAAACCCGCCCCGGCGAACGCGAGCTAAACGCGTACAACTATTTCCGAGCCAACACAGACGGCGTTCAGCGCGAATGGTGGTGGCACCGCGCAGGCTGCAGGACCTGGTTCCAAGCCGAGCGAAACACCTCCACGAACGAGGTCCTTTGGACTGCTGTACCTGAAATCACCGATGCCACCCAAGCCCCCGTATCACCAGTTGCCCAGGCCCGTGCGGCCGGCGGAGAGGAGCTTCGCTAATGAGCCGCCTAGAGCCACAGCCATCAGAGCGGATCGATCGCTCTAAGAAGGTCACCTTCAAGTTTGACGGCAAGTCGGTAAGCGGCTTCGAAGGCGACACGATTGCCTCGGCGCTCTACGCGCAAGGTCAAAGGATTTTCTCGCGCTCGTTCAAGTACCACCGCCCACGCGGGATAGTTAGCGCCTCATCTTGGACCGCGAACACGCTTGTTCAGGACGGCGAGTGGCCTGGAGTCCGCGCGACCACAGAGCGCGCGAAAGACGGGATGGAGATCCAACATCAGAACGCCTGGCCGTCTCTGAACTTCGACGTCATGCGCGCCTCCGACATCTTCGGCGGCCCATTCATGCCTGCCGGCTTCTATTACAAGACGTTCATCTGGCCGCGGAGCGCTTGGCCGCTTTACGAGAAGATTCTGCGCAACGCGGCCGGCCTCGGCGTGATGAAGAAGACTCAGGCCCACCGCGAGTGGCGCACCGATTACCGGCGTCGCCACTGCGACGTGCTCGTGATCGGCGGCGGGGTCGCAGGACTCAGCGCCGCAATCGCTGCAGCGCGCGAAGGCGCCGACGTTGTGCTCGTCGATGAAGACGTTGAGCCTGGCGGTCAGCTGCTTTGGCAGGGTCGCCACGAACAGGCCCGCAAACTGGTTGACGAAGCTAAGGCAGCGGGCGTAGAGATCCTCAGCAACGCTCCTGCGCTCGGCTACTTCGACGGAATGGTTCCCGTGTGGCAGGGCAGCACGCTGCACCAGATCCGCGCGCAGCGCCACGTAGCTGCCACCGGTTCGATCGAGCAGCCACTGGTCTTCCCGAACAACGATCTTCCCGGCGTGATGCTGACGACCGGCGCCGTGAAGCTTGCTGCGCTCTACGCGCTTAAGCCAGGCGAAAAGGCGGTCATCGCAACGACCGGCGAACGCGGACTCGAAGCCGCACTGGCGCTAAAAGCGGCCGGAGTTGACGTGCTCGCCGTGGCCGATCTGATGCCAAACCGCTCGAACGAGCTGACGGCGGCCGTTGAGTCTGCTGGCATCCAGTTGCTCCGCGGGATGACCGTCGTAGAGGCGCGAGGAAACAGACACCTCAAGGGCTGCACGATCGCTGCGATCGACGAACACGGCGTAGCTAAGCCCGGCACCGAAGAGAACTTCGACTGCGACCTGCTCGCCGTCTCCGGTGGAACTGTTCCGGCTTCGTCACTGATGCTTCAGGCCGGCGCGAAGGCCAAGTTCAACTCGGAAACGAACTGCTTCCTCCCCGAAAATCCACCCCCCGGCATTCATCCGGCCGGTGCCGTCGCAGGCAAAGAGGAGCTCGACGCAGCAACACTGAGCGGAACCCTCGCTGGTGCTCGTGCAGCTCAAGAGTGCGAATTCGGTGACGGTTCCGCCGCTAGCGCAGCAGCCGCGGCGCTTGAAGCGCTGCCAGCCCCCTCCCCGGCTGCTCCTTCTCCTGCCTACCAGCGCAAGGCAAACCCGAAGGGCAAAGCGTTCCTCGACCTCGACGAAGATGTCACGACGAAGGACATGAAGTACGCAATCGAAGAGGGATACGACTCGATCGAGCTAAGCAAGCGCTACACAACGGTGACGATGGGCCCGTCGCAAGGCCGCGTCTCACAGCTGCCAAGCGTGCGGATGGTCGCAGAACAAACCGGGCTAAGCATCGACGAAACCGGAATTACGACGGCCCGCCCACCATGGTCGACAGTGCCGCTCGGTGCTTGGGCAGGGCGTCCGTTCACTCCGGCGAAGCGCTCGGCGATCCACGCGCGCCAGCGCGAACTCGGTTCGCACGTTAAGTGGGCTGGCGACTGGCGCCGCGCTTACGATTACGGCGATGTTGAAGGCGAGGCGGCAGCCGTGCACAACGCGGTCGGCATGATCGACGTCTCGACGCTCGGCAAGATGATCGTCAGCGGCCCCGATGCCGGCAGGTTCCTCGACCGCATGTACACCAACCGGCTCAGCGACCTGAAGGTTGGCCGGATCCGCTACGGCGTCCTCGGCAACGACGCTGGCCGCATCACCGACGACGGCACCGTCTGCCGCGTCGCCGATGACAGCTTCCTCGTAACCACGACCTCGTCCGGCGCTGACGCAGTTGAGCGCTGGTTCACCTGGTGGCTCGCCGCTTGGGAGATGGAGGTTCACGTAACCGACGTCACTCAAGGACTCTGCGCGATCAACGTTGCGGGCCCGAAGGCACGCGACCTACTCGGCAAACTGACCGACGCCGACCTCAGCAACGAAGGCTTCGGCTACCTCGACGGCCACCAGATTCAGATCGCTGGCGTGCAGTGTCTCGCAATGCGGATCGGCTTCGTCGGTGAGCTCGGCTACGAGATCCACTACCCCGCAGCCTGCGGCCAGTACCTCTGGGATCAGATCCTTGAAGCCGGTGCTAGCTATGGCATCAGGCCATTCGGTCTTGAACCACAGCGGATCCTGCGGCTCGAGAAGGCTCACATCATCGTTGGCCAGGACACCGACTCGGAGTCGAATGCCTACGAAAGCCAGATGGGCTGGATCGTCAAGCTCGACAAGGAAGAAGACTTCATGGGTAAGTGGGCGCTCGAACGCGCCAACGAGCGC
>CAIJLJ010000138.1 GCA_903821395.1 uncultured Solirubrobacterales bacterium
ATCAACTGGCAACTGCGCCCATCCTTGCGCTGAAATAAGTGCGCGTTGTAGAGGCTGACGAATTTTGATTCCAGATTCTGCACGTGCAGCTCGTCCGAGTTCAACAACACGTCTGGTCAAATCCGGTCGCAGTGAAGCGCCCAATCGAAGAGGCTTCAAAGAGCGTGAACCAGAGGTTTCCGAGCGGGCCCGTGGCAATTCCCCGCGGGCCCGACTGGCCCGGGATCCCGCGCGAGAACTCGGTGATTGTCGACGGAAGAGTCAAGCGCGCGAGCTTGCCTACGGCCGAGAGTGTGATCCAAAGATTTCCGTCAGCGCCGACCGCAATGCCCAGCGGCCCCGAGGCTCGGTTGGAAAGCGTTAGCTCCGTCACCAGCCCGGCTGGCGTGATCTTTGCCACCTGGCCGACGCCCGGCTCGGTGAACCAAAGGTTCCCGTCGGGGCCGGTCGTGATCTGCGACGGTTCGGAGCCTGGAGTTATCCCGGTGCGGAACTCAGTGATCAGCCCGGAAGGGGTGATCCGCCCAATCGTTGAGCTGCGAGCGCCGGTGAACCAGAGGTTTCCGTCCGGGCCCGCGGTGATCCCGTTGGGGCCTGAGCGCGGCGTCGGGATCGCGAACTCGGTTACGACTCCTGACGGAGTGATGCGGCCAATTCGGTTCCCGTCGAATTCAGTGAACCAGAGATTGCCGTCCGGGCCAGCCGTGATGCCGAACGGGACTGCCGCGCTCGTGATCCCCGCACTGAACTCGGTGATTACCCCGGCGGTTGTGATCCGGCCGATCTTGTCGCCGCCCTGCTCGGTGAACCAGAGATTCCCATCAGGCCCCTTGGCGATCATTCCTGGCTGAGAGCTCGACGAGGGAATCGGGAATTCCGTTACAACGCCGACCGCCGCTGCGCTGGCCGCCGCGGGCAGCGCGAGTAGCGCGACCAGGAGCACGGGGAACAGGATCAGAACCGAAAGGCGAGTTTTCAGCGGGTACCGTGACACCATCTCTTGAAACTTAACAGCTCCAATCATCGTCCACGGCAGCTCCACTCAAGAACCCCTGACGTGACGGGCGAGGCAAGATTGATCACCGAGACCGCGTAGGAACCCCAAGGCCGCCGACAGCGTTTCAGCCGTCATGGTGCCTACCGGGGTGCAGCGCTTCCTGCTCCTCGATCACATCCTCGCGCGTGTAACTGAGATAGGCGACGATGACCGCGATGACGGTGAGGAAGATCAGGCTGGTAGTCGTCGTACCCAGGCCGAGACCATCGGAGTCCGACTGCGAGAGCCAATCGCCGGTGTTACCACCGAGCGGCCGCGTGAGGATATAAGCGAGCCAGAAAGTGAGCACGGCGTTCGCTTTGAAGGCGAAGCGAGCGATCGCGATCAGCGCGACGGCCGCAACGATGATCAGTACTGAGTCGAGGTAGCCCAAGTCGACCTTCTCGGAGAGCAGGTCTCCACCGGAGGTTCCGAGCGCAAAGGTGACGAGAACAACCAACCAGTAGTAGGCCTCGCGGCGTCCCTTGTAGACGGAGTGAATCGAGAGCGTCTTCTCCTGCGCGTACCAGATCGCGAACACAACGGCGAGCAGAACGCTGAAGATGATTGTTGTCGTCACCAGTGAGACGCCCTTCTCATCGTGGAGCCAGTCGGTCACGAGCGTGCCGACGATGCTCATAAGAACGACGGTGATCCAGTACCTCGTTGGGTGGTATCGATCGGAGCGAAACTGCACGACCACCGCGACCAGTAGCAGCGAGCCGGTGATCGCAAATGTGGTCGGGATCCCCAAGCCGAGCTGGCCTCCGTCAGCAGGCCCAGCATTGATGAAGTCTGAGACCGTCTCACCAACCGTTGTGCAGAGAACCTTGATGACCCAAAACCAGACCGTGATCTCAGGCACTTTGTTCCAGAGCTTGCGAGCAGTGGAAGGTGAGGGCTGCACAGGAGTTGGAATAGTCGTCGCGGCCTCAGCGTTCGTAGACATGACTGACCACCCTCCTGTCGGCAGCTAAACAGCTCGTAAATGTTGCTGATAGCGAAGACGGGGGCGCTATCCAGCTACTGGCGTCGAAACTGGGGCAGCTGGATAGTCCGTCATCGTTGACGGCGAGCAAGCGGCTCCGAAGCAGCCAGCATTCCCAGCATCCACGGTAAGATTTGACCATTCCCGGGCGCGTAGCTCAGCGGGAGAGCGCTCGCTTCACACGCGAGAGGTCGCTGGTTCGAAACCAGCCGTGCCCATCTTCCGGTTGGCTGTTGCCATAATTGAGAGGTGTCATCTGAGGTAATCACGGTGTTCCGCAGCAGGCTGAGGCCGGGAGTCGAAGAGGAGTACGGAATTCTCGCCGCCGAAATGACCGCACTCGCTCAGGGCATGCCCGGGTTCGTCAACTCGAAGACCTTCGCCCATACTGATGGAGAACGCGTAACCGTGGTCACGTTCAAGGACATCGCGTCGCACGCCGCGTGGAAGGAACACCCAGCGCATCGGCAAGCACAAGAGATTGGCCGCGAGCGCCTTTACAGCGAGTATTCAATTCAGGTAGGAATCTCCAGCCACTCGCACTCCTTCAAACTGGACGAGTAGCCAAACCTCCGCGTAGCAAACGGGTAGCAAGCCGCTGCGTATCTGTAGCAAGCCTGTAGCAAACACCCCGAATCGCCCGTCAACACGGCGGTTCGAACTAGCCGCGCCCATCTTCCGGTTGGCTGTTGCCATAATTGAGAGGTGTCATCTGAGGTAATCACGGTGTTCCGCAGCAGGCTGAGGCCGGGAGTCGAAGAG
>CAIJLJ010000139.1 GCA_903821395.1 uncultured Solirubrobacterales bacterium
CTACGGACGCGCAGTTCCAGAAGCTGATCAACGCTTACGACAGCAGGCGCGCCTCACAGGGCGGAAAGGACCCGGCTTTCTGCCGGTAGGCCCCGCGTACTGATGCCAGCCGTTCGTCTCGGGGTAATCGGCTGGCCGGTGGGACACAGCCGCTCTCCTGCGCTCCACAATGCCGCACTCGCAGCAGTCGGCCTCACCGATTGGCGCTTGCAGCTCCTGCCGGTGCCGCCGGTTGAACTTGCGGCAGCGGTTGCCGGCCTTCCGGGCGCTGGCTTCCGTGGCGCCAGCGTCACTATCCCGCACAAGCTCGCAGCCGCGTCACTAGTTGACTCGCTGAGCGAGCGTGCCGCCGCGATTGGCGCCGTCAACACGCTGATCTTCGAAGCGGACGGGCTCGCGGTCGGCGAGAACACCGATGCGCCAGGCTTCATTGCTTCATTACCGGCAGCGCCCGAGGCCGGCTCGACGGCGATGGTGCTTGGTGCCGGTGGGGTTGCGCAGGCCGTTGTTTGGGCGCTACGGGACTGTGGCGTTGACGTGTCGATCTGGAATCGCACTGCGGCCCGCGCCGAAGAGCTAGCGCAGCGCTTCGGCGCTAAAGCTGTCGCCGAAGTTGGCCCGGCCGACATGCTCGTTAACTGCACCGCCGCGGGGTTGGACGGCGACCCGTTCGCGAGTTTGCCGATCACGCCCTCCGAGATGAACGGCTACTCGACGGTCGCCGATCTCGTCTATCACGGCGTGCCAGGCGCTCTATTAGACGCGGCTTCGGCCGCTGGCTGCGCAACGGTCGACGGGACCGAGATCTTGGTGCAGCAAGGCGCGATTGCGTTCGAGCTATGGACCGGCCACGAAGCCCCGGTCGGTGTGATGCGCGCTGCTGCACGCCAATAGCTGGCCGCGCTCAGCTATTCGAGCTGCTCGCCCACGTGGTGGAGCTGGAATGCTCGCACCACGTCAACAATTCCTGCCAGCAGCGCCCACATCCCGGCGAATAGAACGAGCAGGTTGGCCTTGACGTCAAAGACCGAACCGGCCGCGACGAAGGCGAGGATCAGCATCAGGATGCCGCTGACGAGGCCTAGCCACCAGAGATCGTTGTGGCCACGCTCCGAGAACGCTTGGAAGATCCAGACGAAGGCGACGAGCAAGAAGATGAAGCCGAGGATGTTGGCGAAGTCGTTGAACGTTTCGACCGGATTGAAGATCGCGACTACTCCCCAAATAATTAGCGCTGCGCCGATGAGGAGCCACACCCAACGCCACTTAGGAAGCAGCGTTGAGATCGCCATGTATTGGACCCCGGCCCCGACGAACATCGCCCCGATCATGACTCCGATCAGCGCGAACGACGAATGGCTGAACTGGAGGATGACCAGCGCCGCAATGATCCAGATGATTCCGAAGACGAGCCAAAGCCACCAGAACGTGGCGAGCTGCTTAATGGCCTCTCGCTCGTCGGGTGTAGCGCCTGCGAGTACAGCGCCGTCGACCTGATTCATCTGCTCTCCTCCGTTTTGTTGGCGGTACTTATGCGACTGGTGTGCGGGAGACACCGTTCTGCTGTGCATCGGGCGGGTTGTCCAACAGCAGCTGCGGAACAGTGACCATCCTGAAGCCCTTCTTCCGAAGGCCTTTGATAATCATCGGCAACGCCGCGGACGTTGACGTCCTATCGCCGCCGCCATCGTGCATGAGGATGATTGAACCAGGCTGCACTTCGGTCAAAATCTGGGTCGTCATCGCTTCAGGGGTTGGCAGCTTGTAGTCGTTTGTGTCGATCGACCAGAGCACGGTCAGCATCCCCAGCTTGCGAGCCTGCGCAATCACCTCTTGGTTAACCGCGCCGTACGGGGGACGGAACAGCTTCGGCGCGGGGAGCGCCTTGCCAGTGACGGCCGAGATCTGCTGTGTCATCTCATCGTGAATGTCGCGCGGGCCGAGGCGCGTTAAGTCCATGTGGTCCCAGGTGTGGTCGCCGACGATGTGGCCTTCTGCGATCGCGCGCTGCATCGCGAGCGGGTAGCTACCGATCTGGTTGCCTAGTTCGAAGAAAGTCGCAGACACGTGCTCACGCTTGAGCGTGTCAAGGATTCCCGCCGTGTAGGCGCTGGGGCCGTCGTCGAAGGTCAGCGCTACCTCGTTGTTTTGAGTGCCTCCTTGGCTGACGCTGCCGGTTTGGGTGAGGATCTGCGCTATCGCAGCGTTCTCGCGTTTCGTGGCCGCCGCTCGGTGCGCAATTACTGCAGCCGCGGCGCGCGCCTGTATTTCAAGTTCCATCTTCGGCTTCTCGGCAGCGGCGCCCTGCTGGAGCTGCTGAGGGTCCCACTTACCGGGGCTTCCGGCGCTAACGGCGACGATCGCTACAAAAGCGATGCCGGCTGCGAGCGCTCCCACTATCGCGGTTAGGCGACGGCGGCGATGTAGGTCAGCCGCGCTTGGCTGAGTGTTTTTGCGTGGGGCAGGCATAACGGTTCGACAACAAAATGTAGCGAGCGCAGCGGATCGGCTAGCTGGTTAGTCACCGACGACTACGCGTAACTCATGATCTATCCGAAGGCTGCGCTGGCCGCGCAGTAGCGCTAGGAGCTCGTCACCGACGACCGCCCTGCGCCAGCCGCGGAGTGTGCGTACGTCCGGATCCGCGCTGCCGCTGCGGACCGCACTAACAACTGCTTGGAGGTCCGATCGCGTCGCAAGCAGTTCATAGGCGAGATCCTCTTGCACGGCGCGCGCTCGCACAAGCGATTCCGCAAGCACAATTAGTGCCGCGTCTCCGGAGTCGGACTGGGTACGGCTACTACGCTCAGCCGCGATTGGCCTATCGCCAGCTGCGCCCTTGACCACGCTGACGATGGCGTCCCCTCGCCGCCGGGCAATCCCTTCATGGAGGCCACGGAGGTCTCGAAGCTGCCGCTCGTCGCTCGGTTGGCGTTTGGCGATCTCGACGATCGCGGCGTCGGCAACGACCTTCTGAACCGGCTTGTCCTCGCGGTCGGCGCATTCTTCGCGCCAGATCACGAGCGCGTGGGCTGTGGCGCGCTGCTCGCCGCTGAGTGTGTTGATCTTCGGCAGCTTGTTGAAGATCACGTCGATGTCACGTTCGTCAGTAGAAGCTTCGAGTGGCAGGCATTCCTCGCGTGCCCAGTCGAGACGCCCGCGCTCTTCGAGTCGCTGCTTCAGCACGGTTGCCACCTCGTTGAGCTGGAGTACGTCGCCGCGCGCATAGCGCTGCTGTTCGTCGCTTAGCGGCCGGGCATCCCAGTTCGAAAAGCTCGCGCCTTTATCGAGTTGCACCTTGAGGAGGTCGCGCAGGAGGGCTTCGTAGCCGATCTGAGCGCGCATGCCGGCGAATGCTGCGGCCACCTGTGTGTCGAAGACGTTGCGGGGGTGAGCGTGCCAGAGCCGGCGCAGCAGCGCTAGATCCTGGCGGCCAGCATGGAGCACGATTTCGACCTCAGGGTCATCGATCAGCGCAACGATCGGAGCCGGATCTATCTCGCGGTCGAACGGGTCAATCAGCTCTGTCCAAGCGGGTTCGCCCTCACCTACGGGGTCGACGGCAACTTGCACCAAGCAGAGCTCGGTCCGATAACGGCCTTCGCCCATGAACTCGGTGTCGAGCGCCAACGCGCCTGTCTCCTTGGCGCGCTCAGCGAGCTCGCGTAGCGTCTCGTTTGAGGTCAACGCTTTGAACTATTCGCCCGGCCAACGCCCGGTGCGGTCGAAATGTTCGCGCGCTGCCTCTTCGCGCTGGCGGTCCGAGTCGCCCCTGACGCCCACGCGGTAAAGCAGGTTCAGTAGTCCGACCGACACGCCAGCACTAACCAGCAGCGCTCCGACCAGATAGGCCGATTCGCGTTGGCCAATGGCTGCCAACAGAATCCCGGCCAGCACGATGAGGGCCGGCAGTACAAAGCGAACGAAGATCAGGACGGCGTGCGCGCCGCCGCTTTCACGTGGCTGTGTCTCGGCAAGTTCGCTCACTGGTTCGATTCTACGATGATTGTCCTGAAGCGGGCTAGCAGCTCGTCGTTGTCGATCTGTTCGCCGGCGGTGCAGAGTCCAATCGACGCAAGCAGCTCGTCGCGCACCAACGCGGGTGAGTTACCGAGTGCTGCTTGGCCAGCGATCGTCACCGATGAGTCTCGCTTTGACATGCGCTCGCCGTCGCTGTCGCGCACTAACGGAACATGGACATAGCTTGGCCGCGCGAGTCCAAGTTGCTGCTGCAGCCAGCACTGTGATGCGGTCGACTCGAGCAGGTCATCACCTCGGACGACCTCGCCAATAGCTTGGTCTGCATCGTCGACTACGACCGCGAGGTGGTAGGCGTACCCGCCATCCTGGCGAGCGACCACGAAGTCATCGACCGACCCGCTTACCTCGCCGTGCAGTCGGTCCGTGAACGTGACCGTGGCAGCGTCGGCTCGTACGCGAAGCGCGGGGCTTCGATCGCCGGCACGCCGCTCGGTCAGTTCGTTCTCGCTCAACTCGCGACAGGTCCCCGGGTAACGATCAGCTTGGCCGTGCGGAGCTGAGGCTGCCTCGCGGATCTCGGCCCGCGTGCACCAGCATTCGTAGAGCAGATCGGCGGCGCGCAGTTGCGCTAGGGCTTCGCGGTAGAGCGCACTGCGTTCGCTCTGTCGAACAACCGGCGCGTCCCACTCGATCCCGATCGCCGCGAGGTCGCTCAGCTGCTGTTCGGCCGAGCCGGGGCGAGTGCGCACGGAGTCCAGGTCTTCGACGCGGATGATGAAACTGCCGTCGTTGGAGCGAGCGCAGCACCACGCCAGCAGGGCTGTCCGCAGGTTTCCCAGGTGGAGCTCGCCGGTTGGGCTTGGAGCGAAGCGCCCGTCGCTGCGGGAGGGTGCTGGGGCGAGCTGAAAGAGGCCGTGGGCCACCTCTTCGACGCTAGCAGCGCTACGCTCCGGCCTCGATGGCAGAAGCTAAAGAAGACGAGAAGGAGCCGCAGGGGCCGATCCCGTGCTCGCCGTGTCGCGGGACGGGCAAGCTCAATTCCAATTCAGGCGGCGAGCCGCACGAAGTCGATTGCCCTTGGTGCGAGGGCAGTGGCGTCTTCATCGAAGAGCACGACGCGCAGGCCTCTCAGCGGCCCGAAGGCGAAGTCGCCGACGAAAAGCCGCAAGCCGAGGTTGACTAACCGCCGACCACGATTTCGCCGACCGAGCGTCGCGCGATCTCAAGGGTCACGGCGAAGCTGCCGCTGGCGGGCGCCACTAGAACAACGTCGCCTGGTACGTCGGGCCCGACCGGCAGCTTCAGGCCGAGCTCGCTGATCAAGGCGATGTCCGGCGAATCGGACTTGATTTGCAGCTGGAGCGTCTGCCCGGGCTTCAGCCGCACCAGACCGTCTGCAGGCATCGTCGCCGTGATCGGCGGCGGGGGCGGTATGGGGGTACGCGTCGGCGTAGCCGGTTTTGGCGCCGGCGTAGCGGTCGGGCTGTGGCGAAGCGACGAGAGGCCGCTCATGAGCACGACCAGCGTTGCGAGGAGGATCAGTAGTCCGCGGCCGCGCATCCACTGATTGTGCCTGATCGTCATGCGGTGTTCGTGTTTTACGATCGAAGCGATGGTTAATGCGTTGACGATCTCGTCGACAATGATGCTC
>CAIJLJ010000140.1 GCA_903821395.1 uncultured Solirubrobacterales bacterium
ACAGCTCAAAGCTTGAATAGCGCTCCTCTTGAGCGGCGAAGCGAGTTCCCTCCGGCTCCCCACTGAGCGCCCGTGCCAACGCACCCTCGCGGATGCCGCTCGCAACCGTCGTTGGGATCCCTGCCGCTGTCGCCATCTCGGCGGCAACAACCTTCGATCGCATGCCACCTGACCCGAGCCCTGAAGGGGCCTGGCCGATCTCATATTCGCTCAGCTGCGATGGATGACTGATCTCGTCAACCAGCGGCGCGTTCGGATCTGTCCGCGGATCAGCCTGATGGAGCCCATCCTGATTTGTCAGTAGCACGAGCCGATCGGCGCCAACCATGATCGCCACCTGAGCAGCAAGGAAGTCATTGTCGCCGAAAGAGATCTCCTCGGTGGCGGTTGTGTCGTTCTCATTGACGACCGGGACAACGCCCCATTCGAGCAGCCGACTCAGCGTTTGACGAGCGTTGAGGTAATGGCTGCGGTGGCCAACGTCGAAGAAGGTCAGCAGCACCTGCGCACTGATGATCGAACGCTCGCGCAGAAGTTCGTCATAGACGCGGTAGAGCTTGCCCTGGCCCACCGCACTGGCAGCCTGGAGATCGGCCATTGCCTGAGGGCGCGAGCCGAGCTCGAGCACCTCAATGCCACGCGCGATCGCACCGCTCGACACGAGCACAACCGAATCGCCGTCCTCGTGGCGCGCGGCAACCTCGCTGCAGACGGCGGTCAGCAGATCGGCGCGCAGCGCTCCCGCTTCGTCGGCGACGATGTTGGAGCCAAGTTTTATGACGTAGCGAGCCATTGCCTGCGCAGCGTAGCCGCGCGCGGCTACGCAGGGTCCAATTCGAAGATCACGCCCGCTATCGAGACCTCGTCGCCGGCCTCAAAGCCAGCCTCTGTCAGAGCGTCGATAACGCCCATCCGCCGCAGCCGCTGCTCAACCTGCGCGAGCGCCTCGTCGTTTTCAACGTCGTAGCGCGCGAGCAGCCGTTCGACCGGCTCACCACTAACGAGATAGCAACCGTCCTCAAGCACGTCCACCTTCCATTCACGCCCGGCACCAGGCCGAAAGACCTGATGCTCGGCGAGCGTTTCACTTGCAGCAAGCTCCGGCACCGCCGCTTCCAGCGGCACTCGCTGGACTAGCGCATCAGCGAGCGTGTCCAAACCCTCACGGGTCGCGCTCGACGTCACAACGACCGGGATGTCGTCGCCAAGACGCGCGCGCCACTGGTCAGCGACGGCTGCAGCGTCGTCGCTCGGAACGAGATCAGCCTTCGAAAGGGCGAGAACGCGAGGTAGCGCGGCGAGATCGGCGTTGTAGCGGCCCAGCTCGCTCTCAATCAGGTCGTAATTGGTCTCCGGATCACTGCCATCGAGCGGCGCGAGGTCGAGTACGTGGACGAGCAGGCGCGTGCGCTCGACGTGAGCGAGGAACTCGTGACCTAGGCCGGCCCCGTCGCTGGCGCCCTCAATCAGCCCGGGAATGTCGGCCAGCACTAACTGCCTGCCGCCACGGTCCAGCACACCAAGCTGGGGCTCCAGAGTCGTGAACGGATAATCGCCGACCTTGGCGACAGCCCGCGTCAACGTCGAGATCAGCGACGACTTGCCGGCGTTGGGAACGCCAACAAGTCCTACGTCTGCCAGCAACTTCAGTCGCAGGTCGATCCAGAACTCGTCGCCGGGAAGACCACGCTCCGAAAACCGTGGCGTCTGTCTGGTCGAACTTTTGAAGTGGTTATTACCTCTCCCACCTGAGCCACCGCGGGCGACGACCGCGCGCGCTCCGGGCACGACGAGGTCGTGAATCGTCCCGTCCTCGAGCTCAGCGACTGTTCCGGGCGGCACGTGAATCTCGAGCGAATCGCCGCCGGCACCGGAACGCAGAGCGCCCTCGCCGTGGCCACCACGACCGGCCTTTAGTTCGCTGCGACCTGCAAGCGATTGAAGGTCACGGAGAGAACCGTCGCAGACGAGCACTATGTCGCCACCACGGCCGCCATCGCCCCCGTCGGGGCCTCCGCGGGGTACGTGTGCTTCGCGGCGGAACGAGAGGCAGCCATCGCCGCCACGCCCCGCCTGCGCAAAGATGCGAGCCTTGTCGTGAATCATCGCCAACAAACCCTAGGCCCTGCGAGTCACGCAGCCTGAACAGGAGCAGCCATGTCAGACGAAAAGGTAGTCCTCATCACCGGAGCATCGACCGGAATCGGCGCCGCAACAGCACGCGCCGCAGCAGCGCTTGGCCACAAAGTCGTGCTCGCCGCCCGCAGCGCCGACAAGCTGGAGCAGGTCGCCGCAGAATGCGGCGGCGATGGCAACGCACTTGCCGTTGCAACCGACGTAACGAGCTGGGAAGCGAACGAGGCGCTTACAGACGCCGCGCTTAACGAGTTCGGCCGCATCGACGTCGCATTCGTAAACGCCGGATTCGGCGGCAAAGGCAGCTTCAGCAAGGACGGAGCCAGCGTCGAGCACTGGCGCGAGATGGTGCTGACCAACGTGCTCGGCACTGCACTGACGATTCGCGCAACACTCGACGCCGTTAAGGAATCCAAGGGTCACTACCTCCTGACCGGCTCAGTCGCAGGCCGTGTCGCGATTCCTGGCAGCCTCTACTCGTCAACAAAGTGGGCCGTCAACGGCATCGGCCAATCGCTCCGCGGCGAGATCACCGGTAGCGGCGTCCGCGTCACGCTGATCCACCCCGGCATCGTAGACACCCCGTTCTGGGATAAGGGCTCCCCAATCCCGGACGGACTAACCGACGACGACATCGCCAACTCCGTCCTCTACGCCATCTCCCAGCCCCACCACGTAGACGTAAACGAAATAGTCATCCGCCCCACCTCCCAAGGCGTCTAAGACCGAACCACTAACCCGGTGCCGGGGTTCGCGGTCGGTTCGCCGAAGCGGGGAACTCCGTGCGGTCGCCTGGAAGGCGGCCGGACGCCCCGCTCGGCGAGGCCGACAGCGGGCACCGGCACCGCATCCCGCCACTTAGCTAGCTAGGCGGCTTCGGAGCTAACTACGTTCACGATGCGGCCACGGCGGCCACGCGTGAACTCGACCACGCCTGGCGCAGTCGCAAAGAGAGTGTGGTCGCGGCCGATGCCAACGCCATCGCCCGGGCGGAAAACGGTGCCGCGCTGACGCACGATGATCTCGCCGCCGGTTACGGCCTGCCCTGCAAAGACTTTTACGCCGAGCCGCTTCGACTGCGAGTCGCGACCGTTTCGTGATGAGCCGAGGCCCTTCTTATGTGCCATTAGGTTTAGGCCTCCTGCGCTTCGGCCTTGGCCGGCGCGCTCTTCGTTGCGGCTGCGGTCGTGCCAGCCTGCTTGATCTCCGTGACTTCGATCCGCGTCAGCTCCTGACGGTGACCGGTAGTGCGCTTGTAGCCGCGCTTGGGCTTGTACTTGAAGACGCGAATCTTCTCGCCCCGCAAGTGCTCCACGATCTTCGCCTTGACGCTGACCTTCGAGAGCGCTGACGCGTCGAAGACGGCGTCATCTGAGCGGTAAAGCAACGGCTCTAGCTCAACGGTTGCACCCTCGTCCTCGGGCAGGCGTTCTACGAGCAGGGTTTGCCCCTTCTCGACGCGGTACTGCTTGCCTCCGGTCTTTACGATCGCGTACATCAGTTCACTCAGCTTTAGTTGGATTCTTCAGCGGCGGTTGCCACTTCGGGTGTAGCGGCGGAATCGCCTTCGGCAGCCTCGTCTTCGCTGCCTTGCGGCGTCGAGTCTAGGGCATCTTCGCTGTTTTCTGCGTCGAGCAGTGTCGCCGAGGCCGAATTCCGTCCTGCCTCTTCGATCTTGACCGTCTTCTTCTCACCGAGGTATTTACCGCCACCGGCAACCGAGACGATGTATCCGTCGATCTTCGCAACCGCGTCGTCAACGTTGTACATGTGGGGCTCAACGAGCGTTACGAGCACCTCGTCGCCAGCGGCGAACGGAACGGCGCGCTCGCGAACTGCTTCCGCGGTGCCTTCCATTGTCACCTCAAAATGACCGAGAGGAAGACTGTCGGTCCCTTCGAAGTGGAAGAGCTTGCCCGTGGCCTCCTCCAGTTCGCGCAGCATCCGCGCGCCAACGCCGGTGAACTCGACGCTCACCCTCGGGTTCATCTGCACTAGGAATGCCTCGCTACTCCTTGGCGAACGAGACGCCAGCTCGCGCAGCTTGCGATCAAATTCGATCGCAATCGTTTCCTCGCTCAGGACTACAGCGTCGCCATTGCAGGTTGGGCAGGTGCGGGAGATGATCTCGCGGACCCCTTCCGTCACGTTCTGGCGCGTCATTTCGACGAGACCGAGGCGTGAAATCTCCGCTGTGAAGGTCTTCGTGCGGTCTTCATTGAGAGCCTTGCGCAGCGTCTTCATGACGTCGTCACGGTTCTTCGCCTTGGTCATGTCGATGAAGTCGATCACGATGATCCCGCCTACATCGCGCAGTCTTAACTGCCGGACGATCTCATCGGCGGCCTCAAGGTTGGTCTTCGTGATTGTGTCTTCCTCGGTCCGCTCGTTTCAGAGGATGCATACTTGACGGCGGTGCCGAACACGACCCTGACGTCCGTACTCGCGGTCAGGAACGCTACGACA
>CAIJLJ010000141.1 GCA_903821395.1 uncultured Solirubrobacterales bacterium
AATAGAAAGGGCCCCGCAAGCGAGGCCCTTCCCTTAGTGCGCCGGTAAGCCGGATTCTGTCTTGGACAGCCATCCATCTTTGCGACCTACCTGAACCTTGGCGGGCAGCCTACAAACGGTTCTGCTTGGTCTTGCATCCGGTGGGGTTTACCTGGCCGCCGTGTTACCACGACGCCGGTGCGCTCTTACCGCACCTTTTCACCCTTACCTGTGCGCAAATGAGCGGACGTCCAACTCACTCACGCCATCGGCGGTGTATTTCTGTGGCACTTTCCCGCGGGTTTCCCCGGGTCGGCTTCCCGACCACCGTGCCCTGCGATGTCCGGACTTTCCTCGAAGGGTTTTCTCTCCCCCCGCGACTGTCTGGCGTACGCGAGAGAGATTAGCGGGCGCGGCCAAGCGAGGCTGCATCAGCCGCTGCCCGGCAGAAAGGCAGCGAACTCGGCCCTCAGGCTAAACCGGCGCACGGCGACGGCGAGCGTGGTAGTTTTTTTTGATACCGAGTAAAGGAATTCGAGATGACTTCGACCGACCGCTTTAGCCCGTTTGCGAAGGCCGCCCTTTTGGCGCTGGCCTTGCTGGTAGCGCTAGTTTGCGCGCAACCCGCTGTTGCCGCTTCGAACAAGCCTTACACCGTCAAGCTGACGGTCAAAAAGGGCAAAAATCTAACGCTACTGCTGGTAGGCAAGGGTGGCAGCCTCCTCGCCTCGGCGCCGATCAAATCAGATTCGCAGGCTGTATCGCTTAAAACGAAAAGCGTTGCGACGATCGCCGGCGCAACGCTGCAGTTGGTCAACGCCGCCAAGACCGCTAGCGCGGGCGAGTACTTTGGTCCCGCCGTGCTTGGATGGAAGGGCAGCAAGCAGGCATCGTCCACACTCGTCTACACGAAACTTAAGGCGGCACAGGCGACAACAAGCCTCGGCACCCTGACCGTCACGAAAGTAACTAAACAGCAAGGCTACGCCAGCCTTGCAGCGAGCTCAAAGGCGGTTGACACAGCAAGCAGCTCAGCGGCCAAGGCCGTCAAGGGGAAGCCTCTTGGCGTAGGCACTTACGGCAAGGCGGCAGTCCCGGGGGCAACGACCAGCCAGGCGCCGAACCAGCCAGGCCAGCCGAACCAGCCAGGCCAGCCGAATCAGCCAGGCGCAACGGTGCAACCCGACAAGCAGCTCGGTGGCGATCTCGATAAGGACGGGATTCCCAACGCTTTCGACGTCAACGACGACGGTGACAGTAAGACCGATTCGGCTGACAGCAGCACGCCAACGCCGGTCGCCACTGATGACACGAGCACGACCTGCGCGTCCGTGGACTTCAAGATTTTCACCAACTTCAAGGCGACGCAGCAGGGCTTCGCTGGCACGATCAACGCTTATGGCTCTGGGCCATTTGCGGCCACGCTTACGACTGTCCCGGAGGCCTTGGGCAACACGATGAGCATGGTCTTCTCCTCGATCCCGGCGGTCTGTGGCTCGCAGGTCACCAAGACCGAGCTGAAGGGCGTGGGCGTGGCATATGCCCCTACCGATTATGTTGACCTCGGCAGTGTTTGCAACACAGGTGACTATCAGTGGACAATCGGCAACGGGAAGCTCTGCGGCAACCGGGCGCTCACTTCGGGCTACAAGTTCAGCTCCAGCGATCTGCCATCAGGGCAGGACACCTTCGCGATGCGCCTGACTACGGCCGACGGCAAAACCCATGAGTTCACTAGTAGCCCAGGATTCGTGTTCGTGACACACCCGATGGTCATCAAATACCGTTCCGGTGCTGCGTCGGGGACTATCGACTACTCGCAGAGCACCTCCGGACCCGACGGCCCTAGGGTTAACGCTCCAAGCATCTCGCTTGCACAGGCCGATACTTTGGACGTCGAGCTCTACCGCCCTCAGCGCTTTGCGATTGATGGCGAAGCCGGCTTTGCCGACAACGCGTTCTACGACCTTGGCGGCTTTAAGTACACACCCGACCTGCCAAACGGCTCAGGTAAATGCGACGCTCTAACGACAACCGACACGGCGATGCCAACCGACACCGCTAGCGACCAAGCAACGAAGCCGACGATCAAACTTTCGTGGGCAATCGGCAGCAAGTGCTACGGCGTTCCACCGCGCAATACGCCGTGGACCACTGGCGAGCTGCAGGGTGGGATCGACATTCAGGTCGAGCCCTCGGGGCCTGGCGGCAACTCAGCTCAGAAGCTGTTCATCACCGCTCGCTAGCAAGAGCGCGGCGCTAGCCCAGAACTGAGTGGCAGCTGTCACATTTTCCGGCCACCGGGCGCGGCCCAGGCTGGACGCGCGGCATCATTGCCGCGCCGCAGACCGGGCACGCGACCGAATGGTCGGCGTGAAGGCCCTCCCATACGCCGACGATCAAATCGTCGAGCGTGAGCCCTCGAGCGCCCTCGGCAGCGGTGCGACAACCGCTGTTCCGTGGGCGCTCCCTGCGAAGCGGCGTGAGCGTTACGGCGCTCATCGGACGCTCCGAAAGAGTCCAACGACCCGCCCGAGGACTTGAACGTCCTTCGTGCGGATCGGTTGCATTGCCGGATTCTCCGGCTGCAGTCTGATGTGATCGCTCTCGCGGAAGAAGCGCTTCACGGTCGCCTCGTCGTCGCCGACCATCGCGACGACGATCTCACCGTCGCTGGCGTCGTCCTGCGGGCGGACGACGACAAAGTCACCTTCGAGGATGCCGGCGTCGATCATCGACTGGCCTTGAACGCGGAGTACGTATTCGCCATCTTCGCCCCCGGCTGCGGCTGGAACCTGGACGTACTCCTCGATGTTCTCCTCGGCAAGGATTGGTGAACCGGCGGCGACTGCGCCAACCAGCGGCAGCCCGCGCGGCGTGACCTTGCCCAGCGCGCCTTGGACGGCGGCGCCGGCGCCTCGCGTGGCGCGATCGAGCAGCTCCATCGCGCGCGGCTTGGTTGGGTCACGGCGGAGCACGCCGAGCTTCTCCAAGTTTGCAAGGTGGGCGTGGACGGTTGACGACGAGGCGAGACCTACGGCCTTGCCGATATCGCGGACGGTCGGCGGGTAGCCGTTGAGATCGGAGTACCCCCGGATGAAGTCTGTGATCTCTTGCTGGCGCTTTGTTAGGTCCACAGTGTTCCTCGCTTTGGCTGGCTATCGAACGTGTGTTCGTAAGACTAGCGCGCTTTCTGGACGGAACGTCTGAGCGCACGAAAACGCCGTATTCATCGGATATCAGCGGTATCCCGCGCAGTCCCTTCCACTGCTATCCTCGCGCCTTACCGCTTGACTAAGAGAGCGGCAACCACCAGCGCCGGTGGCGGAATTGGTAGACGCGCCAGCTTGAGGGGCTGGTGGGCTTTTGCTCGTGGAGGTTCGAGTCCTCTCCGGCGCATGTATCCGACGCCCCGCCTGTGCGGGGCGTCGCTCGTTGCGGGAACCCCAGCAACTCTGCGACGATCGTCCGATGGACTACGACTTCACGTGGCGCGACGGCGAGCGGACGATCCGCTTTGCACGCGGCGCGATCCTCGAAGCGCCGCGGCTGATCGGCGAAGGATTCACGCTGGTTACAACCGCGCGAGCTCGCGAGCAGCACCCGAACTTGGAGCTCGGAGCCGAGCAGGTGGTCGAAGTTGGCCCCGGCTTCGTTGATGAGATCGCCGGCGACATATTGGCCAACGGAGCGCT
>CAIJLJ010000142.1 GCA_903821395.1 uncultured Solirubrobacterales bacterium
GGGTCCTCTGAAGCTTCGTGGTTGTAGTACTCGTCGCGGTAGATGAACATGACTACGTCTGCGTCCTGCTCGATCTGCCCTGACTCACGCAGGTCGGAGAGCATCGGCCGCTTGTCGGGTCGCGACTCAACTCCACGTGAAAGCTGGGAGAGCGCGATCACAGGAACTTTTAGCTCGCGCGCGAGGATCTTCAGCCCTCGGCTCATCTCGCCCACCTGCTGGACACGGTTGTCGTAGCGACCATCGGCACGCATCAGCTGCAGGTAGTCGATGATGATCAGCCCGAGGCCGCCTTCATCTCGCAGGCTCTGGTGGAGCCGGCGGGCCTTGGCGCGGATATCGAGCAGGCCGATGTCGGATGAGTCGTCGACGTAAAGGTTGGAACGCTCGTATTCGGCTGCGACCTTCAGCACCCGCTGCCATTTTTCGTCGCGGACACGGCCCTTGCGCAGGTCGTCGCCTTTGATCATCGCCTGCGAAGCGATGAAGCGTTGGGCTAGCTCGCCTTCTGACATCTCCAGCGAGAAGAGCGCGACCGGTCGCGGCTTCTTCTTATCGAGCGCGACGCTCTCAGCGATGTTGGTGACTAACGCCGATTTACCCATCGATGGTCGCGCCGCGATGATGATTAGGTTCCCCGGCTGGAAGCCGCCGGTGATCTGGTCTAGGTCAGCGAAACCGGATGGGATGCCGGTGATCGACTCGCCGCGCTTTGCCAGCTCGTCCCAGCGCTGCAGCTCCTGGTGGAGAACGTCGCCGACGGGGCGGAAGTCTTGCCCGCCATCGCCCATGCGGATTTCGAGAATTGAGCGCTCTGCTTCATCGACGATCTGCTGCGGGTCGCCATCGCGCGTGTAGACGCTCGACTGAATCCGGTACGAGGTATCGAGCAGTCGCCGCAGGTGGGCCGTCTCGCGAACGATCTCGGCGTAGCGGCGCAGGTTGCCGACCGCTGGGACCGCGGTCACGAGCGCCTGAATCGCCTCCTCGCCTCCGGCCTCTTCGAGCTTGCCGACAGACTTGAGCTCTTCGGTGACGCTGAGCACGTCAATCTCGCTGCCGCGATCAAAGAGACCGAGCAGCGCCTCAAAGATCACGCGGTGACGGGCCCTGTAGAAGTCTTCGGCAGTTATCTCCTCTTCAACTACGTAGGCGTAGTGAGCCTTCTCGGAGAGGATGATCGCGCCGAGAATTGCCTGCTCGGATTCGATCGAGTGAGGCGGTAGCGTGGCCTGCGGATCGGTTGGTGATCCGGGTGGCTGAGCGGTGGTTGCCATTACCGATCGAAGCTACCAACGAGGCCGGGTGTTGTGCACACGCTCTTGCCGCAAATGGCGGCAAGTTGTTTCAAAGGCACTGCTAGCGAGGTGCGCGGTGGTTACTGCTCAGAGACGATCATCGTGACCGTGGCTTTGATGCCAACGGCGAGATCGATCTCAACACTGTGCGAGCCGATCTCTTTGATCGGCGCCTCGAGGTGAATCTTGCGCTTGTCGATCTCGACTGCGCGGGCTTCAAGGATTGCGTCGGCGATGTCCTGCGGCGTGACCGAACCGAAGAGGCGGCCGTCTTCACCAGCTGGGGCGGTGATCGTTAGCGTCGTGGCGCTGAGCAGATCGGCAAGCTCCTGCGAGTCGTTGGCGGCCTGGGCGCGCTCAGCGGCCGCCGCTTCGTAAGCGATTTCGGCTGCGGCGATCGAAGATTCGGTTGCGACCTGCGCCAGCTTGCGCGGCAGCAGGTAGTTGCGTAGGTAGCCCTTTGAGACGACAACCAGCGAGCCCTTGTGGCCGAGGTTGTCGACGTCCTTGAGCAGAATTGCTTCAGGCATCAGTCGCGGTCTCTGTCGCGGTCACGGCCGCGGCGTGGGCGGGTTCCCTCGTTGGCCGGCTCACCGGCGTAAGGGATTAGCGCCAGTTCACGCGAGCGCTTGACGGCTTCGGCGAGCTGCGTCTGGTGGCGACGGCAGAGGCCTGTCATTCCACGCGAGCGGATTTTCCCGCGCTCGGAGGTAAAGCGCTTGAGCATCGGCACGTCTTTGTAGTCGATGTGGACGATCTTGTCCTTGCAGCAGGCGCAGGACTTGCGGCGGCCGCTGCTTGGGCCAGCCTTCTTGTCCTTGCGGCGCGCTGAGTTGGTTTCTTTCTTCTTAGCCACTGAGCTGTCTCTGACTCTCGTTCTTCGTGGAAACGCGCGCCGATGGGCGCGCGCTGGAAAACAGTTTCCTGCAGCTGCGCGAAAAAACGCTGCTACGAGCCAAAGAATAGCGCCTTGGCGCTATTTACTCAGTCCGCTACGAGGCTAGAACGGAATGTCGTCTTCGCCAGCCGCTGCCGGTGCTCCGGCAGGTGCGCTAGCAAAGTCGCTTGTGTCAGCAGGTACATCGGAGGCCGGAGTGAAACCGCCCTGCCCGCCACCTGTCTCATCACGCGGTCCGCTGAGGAACTGAACGCTGTCAGCAATGATGTCAACGGCCTGGCGCTTGTTGCCCTCAGGCGTCTCCCATTCGCGCCACTCAAGGCGCCCGTCGACGGCGACGCCGCGGCCCTTGGCGAGGTATTTGGAGCAGTTCTCTCCCTGAGCGCCCCAAACTGTCACGTCGAAGTAGTTGGGCTTGTCGACCCATTCGCCCGAGGCGCTGTCCTTGCGGCGCGTATTACAAGCGACGCGGAGCTTGCAGACCGAATTGCCGCTCGGCAGCGCGCGGAGTTCAGGATCGGAGGTCAGGTTCCCGGTGATAATCACTCGGTTGATATTTGAGGCGGCCATGGGATTCGGTCCTTTCAACGGGCGCTTAGAGCACCTGGATCAGTTTCTTTCGTTATGCCGCGAGTCTAAAGCGCAGCTCGGCGACGGTTAGCGATCAAGTCGCAATTTGCGCACTTGTTTTACGGTCGCGTTGCGATTCGTAAATCTGACAGCGCCGTTTAGGCGGCTGGCGGGGTGCTGCCGCTGGCTTCCGACTCGGCGACCGCCTCGTCGACGATCTCCTCAGCGATTGCCTCTTCGACCACAGCTTCAACTACGGCTTCTTCGACGAGTTCTTCGGCGACCGCTTCTTCAACGGCCTCAGCGGCGACCTCAACCTCAGCGACAACTTCGGCCTCAGCGACGGCTTCTTGGCGCAAGTCGGGAGGATCGCCAACGCCGGCGCGCAGCTTGATGATTCTGAAGCGAGTTACGCCATCGGTGATCCGAAGCGTACGTTGGAGCTGCTCCAGCACGCTGTTGGGGCCGTGAAACTGGACCAGGTCGTACTCGGCGTTGGCTTCGTGGTTGATCTCAAAGGCCATCTTGCGATTGCCGTAGTCGTGATCGCCAATGATCGTGCCGCCAGCCTCAATCATTGCCTTTACGTCGCCACGTATTTTGGTACGCGTCGCCGGCTCGGCCTTTGGGTCGAGCATCAGCATCAGATCGTAAGTTGGAGCAGCAGCCACCATTCGACGCGCGACGATAGCAGGGGGCGAAGCTTTCGGGCCCGTAGCTAAGGGAGTTATCGCTCGCCGTCGAACATCGCCATCGCTACGAACGTCACTCCAGTTGGCCGCCCTTGTCGCGCTGCTCGCGCTGATCTTTGGGATCCCTCGGCTACGTCATCAACGAGCCGTGATTCCCGACCCATCGCCGCGGCCGCTGGTTGCCGCCGGCGCCCCTGCGCCAGTGGAGGCCCCAGCCGAAGCGGCGGTGCCAGAACCGCGGATTAGGGACCAGACGAATCGTCGCCACCGGCACGGCCAGAAGAGTTCAACCGCGCTGAAGAAGCACAAGCCGGCGAGCCCACACCCGAAATCGGCCTTACCGCATCGGCCAAAGGTCGTAGTAACTGAAGGCCCGCCATCGGGCGAGCCGTCCAGCTCATCATCGGCGGCAGCGGCAACCGAATTCGGCTGGCCCTAACCTTTGCTCAGGTTGCTGCTGCTTCGTTCGCTTCAGCCTTCGAGCGGATGTCGGCCAGCTGGTCGTCGACCCAGTCTCCAGGATCACGCTCGGTGACGATCGCCTTGAGCCCGTCAATTCGTTCTTTGCGTCGCTCCGGGTCCATTGTCAAGGCGCTGTAGATTGCGTCGGCCAGCTCCTGAATATTGAACGGGTTGACGCTAATCGCAAATTCGCCAAGCTCCTCGTGCGCGCCGGTGTTCTCGGAAAGGATTGAGACGCCGTCACGCTGGTTTACCAGCGGACCTTCTTTGGCGACGAGGTTCATGCCGTCGAACATCGCATTGACGAGCAGCACGTCGTACTGGCGGTAGGAGGCCATCGCCTCTTCGAGGTCATCGCGCAGCTTCAGCTGGATTGGCATCCAATCAGGCGTTCCGTGGCGCAGGTTTACAACGGCTACCAGCGCTTCGATCTTCTCGAGGTATTCGGCGTACTCGGGAACGTCGGTCCTTGAGGGCATCAGCTGAGCGATGAACGACACATGCTCACGGAACTCAGGGTGCTGGTCGAGGAAGAGGTCAAATGCCGTAAATCCACGAAGAACATTCTTCGATAGGTCGGCGCGGTCGACGCGCAGAATTAGATGCTCACGCCGACGTCGCTCCAGCTCGGCCTCCAGCTCCAGCGTCCTTGGTGAATTGCCGACCTTTTCGGTGGCTTCGGCGTCGATCGGCAGTGGGTAGGCGCGGATCCAGATCTCGCGGCCGTCGTGGTAGACGATGCCCCGCTCGAAATCGACTTCGAGATCAAGCAGGTCTCGGCAGCACTGAATGAAGTTGCGACGGTAGGCCTGCGTGTGGAGTCCGATTATGTCGTTGGCGAGCAGTCCGTGATAGAGCTGCTCACGAATCTCGGTCGGCAGGACTCGCCAGGCATCGGACTGCGGCCACGGGATGTGAATGAAGTGGTGGAGAAATACGTCCGGCCGCGCTGCGCGGACAAGTCCAGGCAGCGTGTAGAGGTGGTAGTCGTGAACCATCACAACCGGGTCGGGCTTGCCGGCAATCTCCTCGATCACAGCGGTTGCAAGATCTTCATTGACGACCTTGTAGCCGAGCTCAAAGGCGTCAATCTCCCACTGCCGGACGTCAGGTGCGTTCGAGATATCCCAGAGGTAATGCTGGATAAACCACAGCATTGGGTTGGCAAAGATGTTGTAGAAGCGATCGAAGGCTTCTGGATCGCTGTCGACCAGTCGTACTTCGTACTCCCCTCCAAAGGGGGACTCGACGGTGAACGGGTGCCCACCCGCTTCGCGCGCTCGCGCCACGTCGCCGTCGGACATCGCGCTCGCAATCCAAACCGCTTTGCGGTGCGACACAAGGCCAGTCAATGCCGTCACCAAGCCGCCGCCGCCGCGCGAGATCTCGCCGTCGTCGCTGAACGTCACCGGCCCGCGGTTGGATACGAGTACGAATGGAGTCTCAGTCACTTGATCAGCCTACCCGCCCGTTGTGGCTCTCGTAAAATCGCGCTGGCAAGTTAAGCCGGTAGTTCAATTGCGAAGGTCGTGCGCCCTGGGACGCTTTCGACGCTAAGGGTTCCGCCCATCCGCTCGACTAGTTCACTTGCGATCGCCAGACCCAGGCCAGCGCCGCGCGTGCCGTCGGAGGTATAGAACGGTTCAAAGGCGCGTTCGATGTCGGCTCGCGGGATTCCTTCGCCAAAGTCGGTCACGGCAATCCGCGCGCGCTTCTCCGGTTGGCTGGTGGCGACGATCACGTCGGTTCCCTTCGGAGTGTGGGCGACTGCGTTGTCGACGAGGATCCGCACGACCTGAGAGAGGCGCTCAGGGTCGCAGCTGGCATATATTGCGTCGGCCGAGATTCGGACCTCGAGCTGCGAATTATGTTCGGTTAGGGCCGGAACAAACTCATTGGCGACGTCTGTGGCAAGCTTGCCAATATCGGTTCGCTCGCGCTGCAGCTCGACGGCGCCGGCGTCGATCCGGGAGAGGTCGAGCAAGTCTGTCGTTAGCTTCTCGAGCCGCGCCACACCGTCGCGCAGCTGCCCGAGAAAACGCATCCTTGTCGTCTCGTCCAACTCCTCATCTTCGAGTAGTTCAACAAAGCCGCTGAGCGAGAAGATTGGCGTGCGTAGCTCGTGCGAGGCGGTGGCAATGAACCTACGTCTGGCGCTGTCGAGCTCTGCCAGCTGAGTTTGCATTGCCTCCAGCGCCGCAGCGAGCCGCCCGAGTTCGTCGTCGTTGTCAACGGTAAAACGAGCTGAGAGGTCGCCGCCGGCGACCTGCCGGGCAGTCGTCTCAAGCCGTGAGACGCGCTTTCCAAATGAGCGCGCAACTAGGTAGCCAGCCACCAGCGCAGCGATCAGCCCGATGATCCCCGCGAGCAGGATCCGGTTGCGTACCAGCGTTACATTTCGCTCGACATCGGCAAGTGGCGCTGAGAAGACGATCACGTCGCCGAGCACCGGTCGGCCTGTTGTTGGGCTTTTCGAGAAGAGCGGGATCGCCGCTTCAGCGACGCGGCGCCCGGCGACCGATTCGATTGCTGCTGCGGTCTGCCCCGAACCGATCGCCTGCAGGCCGGCCGGAAACGAAAGGTTGCCGATAGCGCTCTTGAGGTCGGAGTCGGACTTAACGAAGGGGGCGGTTCCCTTGCCGCTGTTGCCGACGCCGATCAGTGTGACGCGAGCGTTTGCTTGGTCTGCCGCGGCGCGAACCGCAAGGTCGATCTGATCGACCGGTACGGCGCCTGCGAGTTTCTGTTCGATCGCTGGACCAAAACGCTGCGCGTTTGCGGCCAACTGCGAGGTTCGCTCATTCGTCAGGTTCGATTCGAGCTCGGGTACCACGCCGACGTAAACGATTGCCATCGCGCCTAACGTGATCACGAAGAAGAGCAGCGCTAAGCGGTTAGCGATCGAGCGTGGCTCGCGCATTAGGATCCGTCTGGCTCGCGGAAGCGGTAACCAACTCCGCGAACAGTGAGAATGTATTTGGGCTCGCGCGTATCGCTCTCGAGCTTCTCACGGAGGTGGCGGATGTGGACGTCTACGGTCCGTGGGTCGCGGTAATCGCTGTTGCCCCAGACTTGGCTCAAGAGTTGGTCGCGGCTCCAAACACGACCGGGGCTGCCAGCTAGGGCAAGCAGGATTTCAAACTCGACGAAGGTCAGTTCGACCGGGTCGCCTTCCATCAGGACGCGGCGCTTGGGCAGATCGATCTGCAACTGATCATTGATGATCGGTTGATCTTCATCGTCACCCGGTTCGCGCGCGAGCGTCGAGCGGCGCAGCAGTGCTTTAACGCGGCTGCGGAATTCGCGCACTGAGAATGGCTTCGTGATGTAGTCGTCGGCACCAATCTCAAGGCCGACGATCTTGTCGACCTCCTCCGACTTGGCGGTGAGCATGATGATTGGAACCGTGCTGCGGGAGCGCAGCCGCTGGCACAGTTCGAAGCCATCCATCCGCGGCATCATCACGTCGAGGACGACGAGGTCGAAGCTCGATTGGCGAAACAGCTCTAAACCTTCGCGCCCGTCGCTTGCTTGGACTACTTCGTAGCCATCCTGTCTCAACGGAAAGGAGAGGAGTTCCTGTATGGACTGCTCATCGTCAACGAGCAGAATTCGTGCGGTCCGCTCTGTCATCTGCGCTTGCCAGCCTAGGCGCTTTACCCTCCCTATTCAGCAATGCTAGACCCGCGCATCTACCGAACAGCATTTATCCCGGTGCTCTTCGTCCTAATCATCGTCGCCTTCTCGCTTGAGAACCGGCCGCTCGCGCTGCGCTCGCAGCTCGTTCCCGATGCGTTCGATGGCGCGCGCGCAGCACGGATGTTGAAATCGCTAACCGACCAGTACCCGTCGCGGCGGCCGGGTGGTTCAGGTGATGATGCACTTGCGAGGCGGGTCGCAGCCGAACTTCGGCTGGTGTTGCCAAAGGTCGTCGTGCACACCAGCATCGTGAAGGACGCCAAGACCGTTGACGGCGAGCGCGATCTACTCACCGTTCAAGCGACGCAGCCCGGCTCGGCGCCGGCCGCGCAGCTGGTTCTTGTAGCTGGCCGCGACGCACTCGCACCGCGTTCGCCGGCTGCTCTCTCAGGGACGGCTGCACTCATTGAGATTGCTCGCGTCGTGGCGCTGGCGCGCGGGCAGCGCAGCGTGACTTTCGCCTCGGTCAGCGGATCGACCGGCGGCCAAGCTGGAATCGCCGAACTAGCGGCGCAGCTCGATCGCCCTGTTGACGCGATGCTCGTGCTCGGGGATATGGCCGGACCTGCAACAAGCGATCAACCGGTTGTTGGGTGGTCGACGTCGCCGGGCGCATCGCCGCTGGTCTGGACTCGCACAGTTGCGGCAGCGCTGAAGACGGAGACCGGGCTCAACGCTGCTCTGCCGCTTGCGCGCAATGAGCTTGCTCGTTTCGCTTGGCCCGTCAGCGTCGGCCAGCAAGGCCCTCCTGTAGCGAGCGGAATTCCTACTGCTCTACTTTCGGCGAGCGGCGAGCTTCCGCCCGCGGCCGACGCTTCTGTCGACGCGACTCGGCTTCAAGGCTTCGGGCGTGCCGCGCTACGAAGCTTGAATGCGCTTGACCAATCTCAGCGTATTTCGGCTGCGAGTCCCAGCGTTGATCTGGTCGTGACGCGCAAGATGCTTCCGGCTTGGGCTATCCGGCTGCTCGTGGCGGCCCTGCTCCTGCCTGCACTGCTGACTGCCGCCGATGGTTTCGCGCGGCTGCGGCGCGAGCGCTCGCCGGTTGCTCGCTGGTTGGTCTGGGTGCTGGCCGCAGGGTTGCCGTTTGCGGTTGCCGCGATCTTTGTGCGCGCGCTCGGCCTGCTCGGAGTGCTTAACGCGACGGCTCCACCATCGCCGCCGGGGGCAGTTACGTTCGGAATGTCGGGCTGGGGAGTCTTGATCAGCGCTGCCGTGATATTTGCGCTCGGCTTCCTCGTGGCCAGGCCTGTGATCAATCGCAGGCTCGGCGTGAGCGATTCAAGCGAGCAAGCTGGTGCATCGCTCGCGCCGACGCTGGTCGCTTGCATCGCCTCCGTCGTGATTTGGATCTTTAACCCTTACGCCGCGATTCTGCTCATTCTCCCAGTCAATATTTGGTTGCTCGTTGGCTCGCGTGATCTGCCGCTGCGGCGACGCTGGGCAGTCGGTTGGATATTGATCAGCGGGATACCGGTGCTGCTAGTTGCGTTCGCCTACCTCGAGCAGTTTTCGCTCTCGCTGCCCGAGTTGGTGTGGTTCATCCTGCTGTCGTTGGCGGGCGGGACGCCGTCGCTTCTCGTTGTTATCGGCTGGTGCGTGGTCTGCGGCGCCGCTGCCGCTGCCTTACTCAGGACTGCTCGCAGCGCCCGCGCGCCGGATCAAGCGATCACGGTCCGAGGACCGGTCAGTTACGCCGGTCCAGGGTCGCTCGGCGCCGTCGATTCAGCTCGCCGACGCTGACGGCTCGTCACCGATTCGGTGCTCGTAACCGGATAGCTCGACCGGCTCGTTGTTTGAGTCGATGAAACTGATTGCCGACGGTCCTTCGCCCACGCGACCTACTTGCGTTAGTCCCGCGACGGAGTCAGCGGACTGATCGGGCAGGCAAACACAGAGCTCGAAGTCCTCGCCGCCGCTGGCTGCAAACTGGGCTGGGTCGCGCCCCAGCTCAAGCGCAATCTGCTCGACCCCGTCGGCGAGTGGGATCGCCGCCAGCTCGATCTCAATTGCCACATCGCTGCGTGAAGCAATCTCTCCAGCATCGCTAGCAAGCCCGTCTGAGATGTCGATCAGCGCATTGGCGCCCGCATCGAGCAGATCGCGCGCGCAGTCGAAGCGCGGCTCAGGCCGCATCTGCGCGGCGATCAGATTGGCTGTCACGTTTGCTGGCAGGTCTGCGCCAGCCCCTGCGAGCACCGCGAGTCCTGCCGCTGCGGCGCCGAGCGTCCCGCTGACACAGACCGCATCACCCGGCCTCGCTCCAACTCGGCCGATCAGGTTGGCGGGGTCATCGCTCCAGCCGACGACGGTGACGGAGCAGAACAGGTTCGGTGAGCGAACTAGGTCGCCGCCGGCGATTGTCGTTCCAGTCGCTTCAGCCAGCGCTTCCGCGCCGGCGGCGAGGTCGAGGACATCCTGCTCGCTCATCTGGCTCGGGATGCCGAGTGACAGATAGGCCTCACCTGGCTGCGCGGCCATCGCCGCTAGATCGGAGAGCGCTACCGCGAGCGCTTTGTGGCCGACGTCGGCGATCTTGACGCGCGGGTCGTCGAGGTTGAAGTGGACACCATCAACGATCGCGTCAACGCTGGTGACGCAGTAAGGCTCGGAGCGGATTACCGCGCAGTCGTCGCCGATCCAGCTTACGTTGCGAGTTCCGCGCTGAGTGAAAAGCTGCTCGAAGGCGCCGATGAGCGATCGTTCGCTCACTCAGAACCCTCTAGCGGTGGCGGTAGACGATCCGAGCGCGGTCCAGATCGTACGGAGAGACCTCGACACGGACGCGATCGCCGGGAAGGATTCGGATTCGGTATCGGCGCATCTTGCCGGCTACGTGGCCGAGCACTAGGTGACCGTTATCGAGCTTTACGCGGAACATCGCGTTTGGCAGCGCCTCGACGACGTCTCCTTCGAACTCGACTTTCTCTTCCTTGGCCATCAGGGCTGACCGTAGCAGTCGCTTCGCCCGTTAGCCGGGACTTACACCGCCGGTGCCCGGGTCTACCGGAACTGGCGTTGGCGTTGGCTTCGGTGTTGGGACCGGTGTTGGAGTTGGCGCTGGGTTCGGCGGTGCTTCGTACTTGCCTGGACTGTTCTTCTTGGGATTCTTCGTCTTGCCGTCCTTTGGCTTATTGCTGGCGAGCGGGTCTACCGGGCTTCCGGGCGCGCCGTTGGTCGCGTATGTGCCAAGGAAGTCTTGCGCTACGAAGGGCTCTTTTGGATCGGGGAATGGGTCGCACGGCCGCCCTTGCATTGCTACCTGCATGAAGTCGTGCCAGATTCCCGCCGGCGCGTCGCCGCCAAACATCGTGCCCCATCCGGGAACGGCCGTCATCGAAGTCGTAGCTGCCGGGTAGCCGACCCAGACTGCGGTGTTGAGCGAGGTTGTGAAGCCATCGAACCAGGCGTCGGTGAAGCTGCTGGTGGTGCCGGTCTTTCCGGCGGCCGGGCAGCTCAGCTGCGCGCGGGTTCCTGTGCCGCCCTGAACGTTTGCTTCCATCGCCTTGACTGCCTCGTGCGTCTGACCATCGGTGAAGACCTTGACGCGGTCGGTTCGGCCGAGCGAGGTGTCGACGGTACCGTCGGCGAACACGACCTTCTTGATCGCGACCGGCCGGATTCGCCAGCCGCCGTTGTTGACCGTTACATAGGCTCGCGTCATCTCGAGCGGCGAGACACCGTTTGTGAGACCGCCGAGGCCCTCGGCCGGGTAGGCGTCGAGATGGCTGGTGATTCCCATGTCGTAGGCGGCCTGACGGACTGCTTCTGGGCCAACGTCGAGATCTAGCTGTTGGAAGACGGTGTTGTCGGAGCGAACTAGCGCGTCGAAGACAGTCGTTGTGCCGGCATATGAGTGGTCATCAGTCTGAACGTCGATAGGCGTTCCGGTTGCCTTGTCGATGAACTTCAGCGGCTTCGACTCGTAGGTCACCTTGTTGATGTCAACACCCTGGCGGAGCGCTGCCATCAGCACCATCACTTTGAAGGTCGAACCAGGTTGGCGCCTGCCTTGCGACGCGAGGTTGAACTTCGACTGCGAGTAGTCGCTCGACGAAGCCATCGCCTTGATGTATCCGCTGTTTGGATCGATCGAGACCAAGGCTGATGACGGATCACCGGGAACTGGAAGCTGGCCAGCAATCGCGTTTCGCGCAGCCTGCTGAAGTTTTAGGTCGACCGTCGTGTAGACCTTCATCCCGCCGGCGCGCACGCGGTCTGCCCCGTAACGCTTGATCAGCTCGTTGCGGACGTAGTCAAAGAAGTATCCCTCGCGGCGCTTGGCGTAGTAGTTGTTGCTCTTTACTCCGAGAGGGGCCTTCTCGGCCGCGGTCTTCTGCGCGTCGGAGATGTACCCCTCGCTTGCCATCTGCCCAAGGACCTCGTTGCGGCGCTGCAGCGCCAGCCTCGGCGCGAGGAATGGGTTGTACTGCGACGGTGCCTGGGGTAGGCCCGCGAGCAGTGCAGCTTCGCTGAGCGTTAGCGCGCTGGCTGGCTTATCGAAGAAGACGCGAGCGGCGGCACTGACGCCGACGGCGGTCTGGCCGCCGACAGTTCCGTAGGGAACGTTGTTGAGGTACTGGGTAAGGATCCAGAGCTTGCCGGCGTGGCCCGGGTGCTGGCCCTCTAGGTCTGTCGCCAACTTGGCCTCGCGGATCTTGCGCGCGATCGTCCGCTCTTTGTTGCCCTTGTAAAGGTTTCGTACCAGCTGCATTGTCAGAGTTGAGCCGCCTTGGACGGTCGAGCCATTCGAAATGTTCTTGAGTGCTGCGCGCACCACGCCCTCGTAGTCGACCCCGTGGTGCTGGTAGAAGCGACGGTCCTCGATTGCGACGGTTGCGTTGCGCATGTCATTGGTCATCGACGCTTGGTCAACCGGTGTTCGCAAGACATCACCTTGGATGAAGCCGAGGCGCGTTCCGTCGGATGCGAAGACGTCTGAGGTCGCTCCCTGCTCGCTCGGTTTGAGTTCCGAGAGCTTTGGCGCTGAGGAGGCGACCGACGCTAGATAGCCGAAAGCCCCGAGCGCGCCGATGAAACAGACCGCCCCGCCGACCGCTAGCAGCGCAAAGATCGCTCGCCCAGCACCAGACTGGCTGCGACGACGACGAAGTTTTCGGCTGCGGAGAGACATTCAGTGGTTGTTCGCTGCAGCTCTACCGGCACCTGCCAAAAGGCCCCGTATCTGCTGCGAAGAAAGCCGATTCTAGCTGGTCAGTTGGGCTCACAGCGCCGCTTCAACTGCAGGCTCCGTGGCTACATTGAGGAAGATCACAATGACGAGCGCCAACGCACTGCCAGCAGAGCTACCGGAAATCATCTCGCTTGACGCGCTCGGGACGCTAATCGAGGTTGTCGACCCGGTCGGTGGTTTGGTTGAAGCCCTTGCGACTCGCGGCGTCACGGTAAGCGCGGAAGAGGCATCACAGGGTTTGGCTGCCGAGATGTCTTATTACCGAGCGAACAGCCCGCTGGCGGGGAGCGAGCAGGCACTCGATCTGTTGCGTGACCGCTCGACTGAGGTGCTCACTGAAGCGCTGCCGCCGTCGGCATCGGTGATTGGCTTTGAGCAGATGCGCGAGGCTCTCGGCGAGGCGGTCCGCTTCGCTCCGTTCCCTGAGGTGCATTCGGTCCTTGATCGCTTGCGCGCTGAGGGGCTGCGGCTTGTGATCGTCAGCAACTGGGACATCTCGTTGCACGATGTGCTTGACGAAACTGGCCTGCGCGAACGAGTAGATGCTGTCGTCACCTCGGCTGAAGAGGGGCTCGCGAAGCCCGACCCGGCGCTGATCCGCCGAGCGGTCAGACGCGTTGGCGGCGACAGTGAATCGACTCTCTGGCACGTTGGCGACGACCCGGCTTCCGATCTCGAGCTGGCCCGAGCAGCCGGCGTTCCTGGGGTTTTGATCGATCGCTATCAGCAGTACGGGGATCTCGCCGACGTCGCGGTACTTGATTCGCTCAGCGGTCTGCTGGCTGACGGTCGCTAAGGTTGCGAACGATGCCGGATGCCCATCCAGAGCCGCTAGCAGCGCCCTTTTCGCACCCTTCGCCGCCGCTGCTGCCGGAGCTGCCAGACGGTGTTGAGCCGACCCCGTTGGCTCCACAGTGGCGGGCTTGGACGGCCTTCGCCGCACTGGTCGTCGGCTTCGTCTTTGCGGCCGTCGGCGCAGTTGTACTGACCCTAATTGGCGGCGCGTTCAACGGTGCTTCGCTCGCGAGCGGCAAGTTTGCGCACCCCTCCCCAGCGGTCAACATTCTCGCGACCGTCGTTCAGGACCTCTGCTTGATCGGCGCGGCGGTGATCTTCGCGCGGCTCGCCGGGCGCCCGAGGCCATGGGATTTCGGGCTCCACGGAACGCGCTTCTGGCCGGCAGTTGGCTGGGGAGTACTCACGTTGACAGCCTTCTGGTTCGTCACCTTGGGATGGGTCAAACTGGTTGGCGCAAGTAATGCGACCGAGAAGCTGCCGACCGAGCTCGGCGCCGACCAGAGCACGGTGGCGTTGGTCTGCGTAGGCGTTCTTGTCTGCGTCGTTGCACCGCTGGCCGAGGAGTTCTTCTTTCGCGGTTTCTTCTTCACGGCGCTGCGCTCATGGAAGGGAATCTGGCCGGCAGCAGTGATCACCGGGTTGATCTTCGGCGCTATCCACGGCGGTTCGTCCGACATCGCTTTCCTTGTGCCACTGGCCTTCTTCGGTTTCTCACTCTGCCTGCTCTACGCACGAACCCGCTCGCTTTATCCGTGCATTGCAGTTCACGCTTCAAACAACGCGATTGCGTTTTGTTCATCTCAGGGCTGGGGCTTGACTACCGGCATCGCAGTGCTGGCAGGCGCGCTAGCGCTTGTTGCTCTCGTCTGTTGGCTGGTGAGGCTCGCTGCAGGGCCAACACCCGCCTGGGCACTGAGCTGACGCAAGTACGGGGCACGCGCGCGTACAATCGGCCAGTGCCTAACCTGCGCCTGATTTTTTGTTCATCGGTTGCTGCGCTCGCGTTGATGCTTCCGAGTACCGCCCTTGCTCAAGATGCTGTTCCGGCGCCGGCACCGCTGAAGACGACGATCCGCCTCTCGTTTACGAATCTCGTCAATCGCGCTGTGCTCAGCGGCAACCCGTGGACGATCAAAGGGTCGGTCAGCGGATACGTGCCTGGGCAGACGGTCAAGCTGACCGTTTTGCTCGCTGGTCGGACGATCGTCTCAAGGACGCTCGCGATTAGTGCTGCCGGATCTGGCGGCAGCTTCGTCTTGCCGCTGACGCTCGGCGGCGCCGGTCGGCTGACAATTCGCGCGAGCCATGCGGCGACCGCAGAGATGGCAGCCACAGAGGCAGCGCCGATGCACGTGACGATCGCTAAGGCTTACGCGCAGGCTGGCTGGCGCGGACTGGCCGTGACCTACCTCCAGAGCCACCTTGCCGCGCTCGGCTATGTCGTCGGTCAACGTGGCTACTTCGACTCCAGGACCGGGCGCGCTGTGCTCGCCTTCCGCAAGGTCACGGGTATGGCGCGCACATACGTAGCCAACGGTGAGGTGTTCCGTCGCTTGGCACATGGCTGGGGTCGCTTCAACGTGCGGTACAAGAGCCACGGGCGCCACGTCGAAGGTGACCTAACCCATCAGGTGTTGGCGCTGATTGACAACGGTCGGGCGGTACGGATCTATCCGCTCAGCTCAGGCAAACCTTCGACGCCGACGATTCTCGGCAACTTCCGCGTCTACATGAAGGAGCCCGGCACGAACGGGCACGGGATGATCTATTCCAGCTACTTCATTCGCGGCTATGCGATCCACGGCTACGTTGACGTGCCGGTCTACGCTGCGAGCCACGGCTGCCTGCGGATTCCGCCCCCCGACGCGATCTCGGTCTACAACTGGGTTCACCTCGGAACGCGGGTCGACACCTACTACCGATAGCGTCGCGCGCAATGGATGCTCGCCAGCGCCTAATTGAAGAGCTTCGCACTCACGCTTTGATCATCGGCGAGGTCACGCTGACCAGCGGTGCGGTAGCGCAGTACTACGTTGATTCGAAGCGGGCGATCATGCTGCCGGTTGGATTCGCAGCGCTTGGCGAATTGGTCGCGGCGAAGGCCGCCGAACTCGGGGCGACAGCCGTCGGGGGGATGACGATGGGGGCCGATCCGGTGGCCTGTTCAGCGCTGGCTGCCGGCGCCAACGTGAAGCTTTTCTTTGTTCGCAAGGAGGCCAAGCAGCACGGCCTTTCGCGCCGAATTGAGGGGCCGCTACTCGACCCTGGTGAGCGCTGCCTTGTCGTTGAGGACGTTGTCACCAGCGGTGGTTCGACTGTTCGTGCAATCGAAGCGGTTCTCGAAGGCGGCCATCAGGTCGTCGGCGTTGTTTCGGTTCTCGACCGGCTGGCCGGCGGGGCGGCAGCGATCGAAGCTGCCGGCGGGGCGCCATACACCGCGCTCAGCACAATCGACGACGTTTATCCAGAACGCACCGACCGCTAGCTCGCTCGAAGATGCCCCGACCTGGATTCGAACCAGGGGCCTGCTCCTTAGGAGGGAGCCGCTCTATCCAGCTGAGCTATCGGGGCTAGGCCTCCAGAAGATACGCCGCGGCCACGCCGACGTGCGCAAAACACCGATCGGTAGTAGGTTTCGCACTAGGGCTTGATCGTAAATGCCGCAGGGCCGATGGGGGTTGGATATCACTGACTTATTGCAAACCGGGGGGTGCTGCGCTTGAGTACCGGCGTGCCGCGGTTGATCGAGCCCTCCTCGGGGCTCACCGCCGATGATCCGCTCGAGTTTGGCGCGATCGCGGGCCGAACCCCTTGGCAACTTTTCTGGCGCAACTTCAAGAAGGATCGCGTTGCTATCGCTGGGCTTATCTTCATTGCGCTGCTGGTGATCGCTGCGATCGCAGCTCCACTGATCACCAAGTTGCTCGGAGCTTCGCCGCCAAATCAGATCAACACGTCAGCACTCGATTCGTTCGGCACGCCGACCGGCCCCAGCTCAGAACATCTCTTTGGCGTTGATCCACTCGGCCGCGACGTCCTGAGCCGAACGCTCTACGGCGCCCGCGTGTCGCTCGAGGTCGCTCTGATCTCCACCGGGCTGGCAACATTGATCGGCGTCGTGCTCGGCCTTGTCGCCGGTTTCTTCCGCGGCTGGGTTGACTCGGGGATCTCGCGGCTGATGGATGTGCTGCTGGCGTTTCCCGCCCTACTACTGGCACTTGGCCTCGCTGCGGCGTGTTCTTTGGGAGACGGCTGCGCCATCAGCACGCCTCTGCAAGGGGCCGGGGTCGCAACGATCGTGGCGGGGCTGATCGGCGCCGCACTCTCGCTCGCTCGCGGCCGCCGCGAGATGGTTGGAGCGTCGCTAATTGTGGTCGGTTTTGGTCTTTTCTTCCTATTAATCGGGACGTTCTTCACGATCAAGATTGAGCCCGGAGCGGGGGTCGTGATTTTCGTCATCACGCTCGTCAGCTGGACCTACATCGCACGAATCGTTCGCGGTCAGGTGCTGTCGCTGCGTGAGAAAGAGTTTGTCGAGGCTTCGCGTTCGCTCGGGGCTTCCGACGCGAGAATCGTCTTCAAGGAGATCCTGCCGAACCTGATTGTGCCGATCATCGTCTACGCGACGCTGATCTTGCCAACGAACATCCTGCTCGAGGCGGCTCTCTCGTTCCTCGGTGCTGGAGTTCAGCCACCGAACGCGTCCTGGGGCGCGATGATCGCCGATGCGACAGGAGTCTTTGACAGCGCATGGTGGTACATGCTGGTACCGGGGCTGGCGTTGCTCTTCACAGTGTTGGCGTTCAACGTCGTCGGCGACGGCCTCTCTGATGCCCTTAACCCGCGTCAGGAAGGGTCGTGATGTTCAAAGGTTTTGGTTCAACAACAAACCGGCCGAAGGCCGGGAAGGAAGGTCTAACGATGAAACCGATTCGCATCTGTTCAGCAGCGCTTCTAGCGCTGATCCTGAGCGTTGCCGTTACTGCTTGCGGCTCAAGCAGCAGCAGCGACACCGGAACCAAGGTTGGCGCGGTTCCAACAACCCAATCGCTCACCGGCAAAACCGGTGGCGCATTGAAGGTGCTTGCGAGCTCTGACGTCGATTACATCGATCCAGGGGCTGCCTACTACCAGTTCACGTTCATGGTTAGCTACGCAACTCAGCGGCCGCTCTACTCGTTCGGTCCCGATGACGCCGTGAACGCGGTTCCTGACCTTGCGACGCAGGCGCCAGCGGTTTCTTCCGACGGCAAGACGGTGACGGTGCACATCAAGCCGAACGTCAAGTTCAGCCCCCCGGTCAACCGTGCAGCTACATCGGCCGACGTCAAATACGCGATTGAGCGTGGATTCCTGCCGACCGTCGCGAACGGTTACGCGGGCGCTTACTTCGGCGACATCATCGGCGTCAAAGCTTTCCAAGACGGCAAGGCGAGCGAGATCTCAGGGATCGACACGCCGAACTCGACAACGATCGTTTTCAACCTCAGTCGTGGTAGCGGTGGCGTTGTCGCAGGCGCTCTCGCCCTGCCGCTAAGCGCGCCGGTGCCGAAGGAGTACGCAGCGAAGTTCGATGCTAAGAACCCTTCGACCTACGGCGTCAACCAGGTTGCGACCGGCCCGTACATGATCCAAGCTGACGCCAGCGGTGCGTTGACCGGTTATGAGCCAGGGAAGAAGATTGACCTCGTTCGTAACCCGAACTGGAACCGCGCGACCGACTATCGCAAGGCCTACCTCAACACAATCAACATTGAGGAAGGCAACGACGATACGACGGTTGCATCGCGCCAGATTCTGAAGGGGAACGCGCAGATCAATGGTGACTTCGGTCCGCCTCCGCCGGTTCTCAAGCAGATCGTGAACCAGACTCCCGATCAGCTCGCGCTGACGCCATCAGGTGGTCTTCGCTACGTATCGATGAACACCACGTTGGCTCCGTTCAACAACCTAAACGTGCGTAAAGCCGTGCTAGCGGTCTTTGACCGTGACGCGATGCGCGCGACTCGTGGCGGCCCGCTGCTTGGACCGATCGCCAACCATTTCATCCCGCCAGAGATCGGTGGCTTCAACGAGGCCGGTGGGCTCAACGGGACGGGAGTTGATTTCCTCAACTACCCGAAGGGCAACCTTGCTCTTGCGAAGGAGTACATGAAGAAGGGTGGATTCCCATCCGGCATGTACACCGGCAGCCAAGAGCTGTTGATGGTCGGCACCTCGGGCGGCGCGGCGCAGAAGTCGGCCGAGTTGGCTGCCGCACAGTTCGAGAAGCTTGGCTTTAAGCCGAAGCTTCGACTGGTCACGCAGGACTCGATGTACACAAAGTTCTGCAACGTGCCAAAGGCCAAGGTCGTGATCTGCCCGAATGTTGGTTGGCTGAAGGACTTCGCCGATCCGCAGACGATTCTCGACCCGACCTTCAACGGGAAGAACATCGTTGACGTCAACAACTCGAACTGGCCTCAGCTCAACAATGCTGCTGTCAACTCGGCGATGGACAGCGCCGAACTGGTTGTTGGTTCCGGTGCCCGCAATAAGGCCTGGGCAGCGATCGATCGTCAGATCACCGCGCTCGCCCCGGCCGTGCCATGGATCTGGGACGACTCGCCGAACATCCGCAGCACCGATGTTGCAGGCGTGATCAACAAGTTCAATGGCAACTGGGACCTCTCCTTCACTTCGCTGAAGTAGAGATTCCGTTAGCAGCTAAATCGCGAAGGGTCCCTGCCGCAGTCGCGGCGGGGACCGGACGCGGCTGCTTGGTCGTGATCGAATGATCCGCTACATCCTCCGCCGCCTTCTGTGGGTCGTATTCCTGCTCTTCGCAGTCAGCTTCATCACCTTCGTGATCTTCTATCTGCTGCCCTCGGCCGACCCGGCCGCCCTGCGCGCTGGACGCCAACCGAACCCGGCTCTCGTCGCATCGATACGCCACCAGCTCGGACTCGACCAACCTTGGTACGTGCAGTACGGGCGCTACATGAAGAACCTGATCTTCCACTTCGACTTCGGCTTCAGCTACCAGAATGGAGTGCCGGTTCGCCAGCTGATCTTCAGCCGCCTGCCGGCGTCTATCTCGCTTGCAGCCGGCGCAGCCTTTCTGTGGCTCGTGGTCGGTATCGGTGTCGGCATCATCGCTGCGGTGCGGCCGCGGACGAAGCTCGATCGCGCATCAATGGGGCTAGCGCTGGTTGGTATTTCGGCCCCGGTCTACTGGCTCGGCCTGGTAGCGCTCTACCTGTTCTCATCCGACATCGGCCTGATCCCGATCCTGCCGGGCGCAAACTCATACGTTCCGCTCAGCGACGACCCGGTGGCGTGGTTCACCTCACTGATCATGCCGTGGTGCGTGCTCGCCGTTAGCTTCGCGGCCTTCTATTCGAGATTGCTGCGCGGCAACCTCACCGAGGTCCTCAGTGAGGATTACATCCGAACTGCTCGGGCCAAAGGGCTCTCTGAGCGCCGCGTCGTATTTCGCCACGGCCTGCGCTCGGCGATCACGCCGATCGTGACAATTTTTGGACTCGACTTAGGCATTCTGCTCGGGGGAGCAATCCTCACGGAGACGGTTTTTAACATCCCAGGGATCGGCCGACTCTCGTACTCCTCGATCGTTCGCAGCGATCTGCCAGTGATTCAGGGGACAGTTCTGCTCGGTGCGTTCTTCATCGTCTTCGCCAACCTCTTCGTTGACATCTTCTACGCCTTCCTCGACCCGCGGGTGCGTTACGAATGAGCGCCCTACTCGCGGTTCAAGATCTCAAAGTCAGCTTCGACACGGAAGACGGCGTCGTCCACGCAGTTGAGGGGATCTCGTACGAGGTTAAGCCAGGAAAGACGCTTGGCATTGTCGGTGAATCGGGCTCCGGCAAGACGGTCGGCACGCTCACGATTATGGGCTTGACGCGCGCGGCCAATACTCAGATCAGCGGTAAAGCGATCTTCGATGGCGAGGATCTACTCAGCGCCACCGAGCAGCAGATGCGTGCGATCCGTGGCGACGAGATCGCGATGATCTTCCAAGACCCGCTCTCCTCACTGCACCCGTTCTTCACTATCGGCTCGCAGCTAGTTGAGGCGATTCAGGTCCACAACAAGGTCAGCAAGGCGGCCGCCCGAACGCGTTCAGCCGAGCTGCTGACGATGGTCGGCCTCTCCGACGCGCGCGACCGCCTCAACCGCTACCCGCACGAGTTCTCCGGCGGTATGCGCCAGCGCGTGATGATCGCGATGGCGCTCGCGAACGAACCACGCTTGCTGATCGCCGATGAGCCGACGACCGCGCTCGACGTGACGGTTCAGGCGCAGATCCTTGAACTGATCGCAGATCTTCAGGCCCAGACTGGGACGGCGATGATCATCATCACGCACGACCTCGGTGTCGTCGCAGAGGTGGCCGATGAGATCGCCGTGATGTACGCCGGGCGGATCGTCGAACAGGCAAGTGCCACCGAACTCTTTGCCAATCCGCAGCATCCGTACACGCAGGGGCTTCTGGCATCGATTCCGCGGCTTGACCGTGACCGCACTGCGGGCCTCGACCCGATCGCTGGCCGCCCGCCGAGCTTGATCGCGCCACCGAGCGGCTGCGCCTTCCATCCGCGCTGTCCTCGCGCTTTCGACCGCTGCTCGGCCGATCTGCCGCCGCTAGAGCGCGCCGCAGCGGGCTCAGAGCACCTCGTCGCCTGCCTGCTGAGCCCAGAGGAAAGGAGCGTGAAGCGATGAGCGCCGCCGATCCGCTGGTTGAGGTTCGTGACCTTGAGATGCACTTCCCGCTAACGCGCGGCGTAATCTTCCAACGCCAGTACGGGGCAGTGCGGGCTGTTGATGGAATTTCGTTCAGCGTTGCTCGCGGCGAGACCTTCGGCATAGTCGGGGAGAGCGGCTGCGGGAAGAGTACGACCGGCAGGCTGATCATGCGGCTGCTCGAACCAACCGCTGGCCAGCTCTTCTTTGAGGGCGAGGAGATCACCCACCACGGGCGCCGCCAGTTATCGACCTTGCGCCGCGATGCGCAGATGGTTTTTCAGGACCCATACTCATCGCTCAATCCACGCAAGACAGTCGGTTCAATTATCGCCGAGCCGTTCATCATCCATCGCGAGGCGCGCGACGCCGAGGAGCGGCGCAAGGAGGTACGCGAGCTGATGGATCGCGTCGGCCTCAACCCGGAGCATTACAACCGCTACCCGCACCAGTTCTCCGGTGGTCAACGGCAGCGGATCGGGGTCGCGCGCGCGATCGCGCTGAAGCCGAAGTTGCTCGTTGCCGATGAGCCTGTCTCGGCGCTCGACGTTTCAATTCAGGCCCAGATCATCAATCTGCTGCAGGATCTTCAAAGTGAACTTGGGCTGACACTGATCTTCATCGCTCACGACCTCAGCGTCGTGCGCCACATGTGTGACCGAATCGCGGTGATGTATCTCGGCAAGATCGCCGAGCTGGCCGAATCAGAGCGCTGCTTCGCGCAGCCTCGCCACCCGTACACGGGTGCGCTGCTGGCGTCGGTCCCTGTGCCCGACCCGGCGCTCGCGGCGGCAGGTCGCCGGCCTGTGCTCAAGGGTGACGTGCCGTCCCCGAGCGCTCCACCGCCCGGCTGCCGCTTCCACACCCGCTGCCCGAAGGCTCAGTCGCTTTGCGCGCAGGAGGAGCCGCCGCTGCGCGAACTGCCCGGCGGCTCCTTCGCCGCCTGCCACTTCCCGCTCGGCGACTAAACGTCGTCCTCGTAGAGCGACTCGCGCGCGACCTCTTTGCCGCCGCCGTCGTAGCAGGCGATCTCCAGCATGTCGCCGCGGAAGTCGTCTGGAGCGAGCAGTGTGAAGCGGTCGTCAACGAGTTCGCATTGGTCGACGCAGAGCCCTGCCAGCTCGGCTGTCGCAATTTTCGCTTCGGCGCCGAGTGGGCGTCCCCAAACGAGCGTCATCGCGGCGACCGAATCGGTTTCTCCGCGCCATGAGCCGACTACCTCTTCGCAGAGATCGATCTTCCAGTCGGGGTTTTCGCTGGCTGTCTCGGCCGTTACGTCGGCAACGGCCTTGAGATCCTCATCCCCGGCGTCGTTGCGCAGGTGTGCGATGTAGCCGAAAACCTCTAATCCGTTCGATGTTGTCGCAACCGCCGGGATGTAGCTACGGCCGTGCCAGGTTCGGTCAGGGAACCAGGCGATATCACCGATCTGGCCCAGCTCTTCGCCATCTTCAGGCTCGATCGAGGCGCACGCTTCAATAAAAACCTGCTGCAGCTTCAGCGCCCAGCGGCCGGAGGGGAGATGTTCATGTGAGGGCTCGGCCGCGAAGCGCGGCACGAGGCGTTCTTCAGGAGCCATCTGGGCAGCTTCGCAGGAGAGGCGCAATTAGGTCGTGCGGGCGGCTCACGACGGTTCTACTTCAAGCATCAACGTGACCGGACCATCGTTCACCAGCTCGACCTCCATCGCCGCGCCAAAGACGCCGCTCTCGGCATCCAGCTGCCGGCAGAACCGCTCGTAGAGCGGTTCGGCGAGCGCCGGCGCTGCCGCATCGGTGAAGCTCGGGCGATTGCCTTTAGCGGTGTTGGCGTAGAGCGTGAACTGACTGACGCATAAAACCTCGCGCTCGCCAAGCGCTTCGCTCATCTTCCCCTCGCTGTCGTCAAAGATTCTTAGCGCCCGAACCTTCTCGGCGAGCTTGTCGCAGCAGCGCTCGTCGTCGCCCGGCCCAACGCCCAGCAGGACGCAGAGCCCGTGGCCGATCGCGCCGACCGTTTCCCCATCGACGCGCACCGAGGCGCTGCTGACCCGCTGTATTAGTGCGCGCATCGCCGCCAGCCTACAGTCCGCCGGCGAGTTCGACGACGCCCGCAGCGACGATGATGATCGCTGTGCTCCAAGCGATTGCACCGACGATGATCTTGAGGTTGAGTCCGAAGATGTGTCCAACAGCAAGGCCGGTGATGCCGCTCGCCATCCCGGCCTGAATCAAAAAAGCCGAGGGGACTTCGATCACGAAACTCGAGAGGCCGAGCATCACGCCAGGGGCAATCAGCAGCCTTAGTCCCAGCGCTGTTAAGACGGGGGCCGTTAGCTCTGGTGGAAAGATCCGCGTCCCCTCCTGGTCGTGCTCGAGCATCAGGTTGACGCCGACGGCGAAGAAGCCGAGCGGTGCGATAACGACTGCCATCACGGTTGCGATCTCGCGCGCCCAGTCAGGGCTGAGCCAGCCTGGGGCGAGGATCGCCGCGACAAGTGCGATTAGCGCTGGGTTGCGGATGAAAAAAGTTTTCGTCCTGGCCCTTGCGCCCTCGCCGGCGCGGGTTCCGAAGGCGGCGCCGATTGCGAAGCCCCCAATCAGTGCGATCGGTGCCGTCACCGTCGTGTCGTAAGTGACGGCGACGCCGATCGAGTCGTTGCCAAGCAGCAGTGCGGTGAGCGGGATTCCGAGGTAGCCGGTGTTGGCGAGACCGACGGCGATCATCATCGCTCCCGTTCCAGCACGCGGCAGTTTCAAGAGGCGCGAGCCGATAAACCAAGCCAGCGTGATGACGACAATTCGCTCTGTCCAACCGAAGACGATTCCGGCGCCCAGCCCGGTCGTCAGCTTCAGGTGGCTGACTGTGAAGAAGACCACGAGCGGCATCGCGACGTAAGCGAGGGTGTCGAGGACCCTGCGCGAAAGGTTCAGAGCCCCTTCGCCCCAGCGCCGCTCGGATCCGACTCCGATCAGCAGTGCAAGCAGACTCGTGAATGCGACTGCGATCACTGCCTGGGCCCCGTCACTGCAGTTGCTTGCTCATCCAGATGTGCTCAATCCCAGCATCGGGGAAAGGCTCGCCGTGGGCGACGTATCCCGCCTGTTCGTAAAGCGCTACGGCGTAAGTCTGCGCCGCCAGGCTGATCTGCTCGCCGCCGAGCAGCTTTGATTGCTGATCGGCAACGCGGAGCATCTCGCTCGCAATCCCCGCGCGTCGGCGCTCCTTCGCGACGACCATTCGCCCGAGCTTGATCGTTGTTCCATCAGGCAGTAGGCGACAGGTTGCGACCACCTCCTCGCCGTCGAGCGCAACTAGGTGCGTTGCTTGATCGTCAAGGCCATCGATCTCCTCGGCTAGCGGCACGCGCTGCTCTTCGACGAAGACGACGGTGCGCAGCGCCATCGCTGCGTCAATTTGCTCTTGGCGGTCAGCAACTACAACGCTGACCGTCACTTCGCCACCAACGCATAACGGTTGATGTCGGCATTTAGGTCACCCGCTTTGAGGTACGGACCGGAGTGGATTATCTGGCGCTTGCCGGAGCGCGAATAGAAAATCGTTGAGGGAACGCCGGCGAGGTGGTTGTCGCTGAAGACGGTGCCGTCTGGGTCGCCGTAGCTCGGGTAGCTGACAGGAAACTGCGCTAGCAGCCGCTTCGCGGCCGGAACGTTGTCTTTCAGGTCGACGCCGAGGAACGCAACCTTGCGGCCCCGATCAACTGAAACCTCTTGCAGGACAGGCATCTCCTCGCGGCAGGGCCCACACCAAGATGCCCAAACGTTGACGACGACCGGGTAGCCGCGCAGCGCACGTAGCCGCTCGTCCAGCGCGGTCGGGCCGCCGGGGAGCAGCTGGGCGGCTTGCGCGTGGATCGCCGCGAGCGCGGGCGGCGATCCGATCAGGCGACTCTGCGCTTGGCTTGGCGTCGGTGGAGCGCTCTTGTCGGAGCTCTGACCGCCGTTTTCACTGCCAGCCTGACGTAGACCGACTACCAAGACTGCGACGAGGGCCAAAATGGCGGCGATTATCGCTGCGATACGCATCGCACCAGCATTGCACAGCGGTGCGGTACACTACGAGGCACACTGCGTCTGTCTCACCTGCGAGGCTTCCAGTGTTCGCTCCGGGCGGTTCCCGGACTGGGGGAAGTGGCGCCAGTTCTTTGCGTTTCGTCCTACCTCTTCATTGCTGACGCAAGATGGCTGATTCCTAATGGCCCAAGCGGCCGGACCGGTACCTACCGGCAAAGAGATAGAGCGCGCCGAAGCGTTCACGTTAGAAAAGTTCGTCTATCCGGGCGAAGAGACTGACGTTGCCCTAGCGCCGGGAACGCCGCGCGCCCGCGCCCTGCGCTACGCCCTCGACGAGCTGGATGCCGGGGCAAAACTTCCCTCGACGAAGTGGCGTCGCTCGTGGTCGCTGCTGCTCGGGCTGGAGCGCGTCCTCAGCGAAGAGGAGCCGCACCTAGCTGATGGCACAGTGCTTAACCCACATCAGGTGGATGCGCTCTCGGGCACGCTGACGGCGCTGCTGGCCGCTCGGATGAAGGTTGACGACCTTGACATCGCAGAGCCCGTCTTTGACGTTGACCAAGGGGCTCCAGAGGAGGTTGTAGTAGACGACGAGGAGCTGGCGGCTGAGCTGGCGGCGCTCGACGAGGAGCACGAAGAGGACGAGGACGATGAAGGCGACGAGGTAATCGAGGAGATCGAAGTTGAGACCGATCTAATCGAATCGCCGGAGGGCACGGACGAGGACATTGACGCTGAAGCGCTCGATGATCCCAACGCCGACAAGCGCTTCTGGTTTGAGCACGCAACCGGCGCCGGCAAGACCGTCGCGGCGATGGGTTTTGTTGATGCCTCGCGCACCGGCGGGATCTTGATCCTCACGCACCGCCGCAACCTCGTCGATCAGTTCAACGAGGAGATCCGCACGCGCGGTTATGCCGACCGAATCTCTGGTCCGCTGCTCGGTGATGACGGTCTCGATCTCAGCGGCCCGGTGACCGTCGAGACCTACCAGTGGTTTGTTCGCCATGCCGGCAACATCTCGAGCGCCTACACAATCGTTATCTGCGATGAGGCCCACACCGCGCTGGGCGAGAAGACCAGCGCTGCGATCCGCGAGTGGACCGGCCCGGTCTTCATCGGGATGACGGCGACCGGTGCGCTGATCGCGCGCCACGTAACCGACCTCTTCCCCACCCAGACATCCCGCTTTGACCTTGCCCAGGCGGCTCGTCGCGGCGTTATCTCGCCGCTTCGCTGCCTGCGAATCCCGCCCGGCCCAGGTGTGCGGACGATCGCCAACGTGCCGCTTCGCAAAGGCGAGGTTGACGTTGAGTTTGACCAGGAGATGCTCGCTGAGCTGCTTGACCAAGGGCCATTCAACATGGCAATCGCAGACCTTTATAAGACGCGCTTCAACGGCGTTCCCGGCGTCGTCTACACCGCTGGCGTGCGCCACGCCTACAACGTTGCAGAGGCCTTCCGCAACCTCAACATCAAGGCCGAGGCCGTCTCTGGTGAGACGCCAAAGCGTGAGCTGGCTGAGATTCTCGCCCGCTATGAGGCCGGCGATATTGACGTTCTGGTCAACGCACAGCTGCTGGCCGAGGGTTGGAACAGCCCTCGCGCGACCGTCTGCATGCACCTCGCGCCGACCGCTTCAAAGCGGATCTACCAGCAGCGCGTTGGCCGCGTAACGCGCCGCCACCCTGGCAAAGAGGCCGGCGTCGTAGTCGACTTTGTCCATCCGGCAACCCGTCACGATGATCCCGTTGTGACGCTGCACTCATTGCTTGACCGCGACGTCTACCGCGGCGGTGCGATCGTCGTTGGCCCAGTCCGCCGCGGCCGCGGGCGCAGGGTACGTGTTGAACGGCGCGTGCTGCCGGTCACCCCGGGCGAAGAGCGGCGCCATGAAGTATTCGAGCGCGAGCTCTGGCGAATTGGCGTTGAAAATCTTGATTACGGCGAGCAGCACATGTGGGCCGCCTTGGCCGGCGCGCGCGTCGCGCCGAGCGGCTGGCGGCGGGCCCGCGCGATGTTGCAGTTTGATCGCAGCGGCGAGCTGAAACGTCGCTTCCTGTTGACAGTTGTTGAACGCAACGATCACCCGGCGCTGCGGATTCGCGCGCTGCAGGAGATCGCTGCGCTGAAGGACCCTGAGGCATTCGATCTGGCCGTTGACATGATCGAGCCTTGGAATAAGGACCAGCGGCGCGAAGGAGCGAAGGTCTGCCTCCAGGCGCTGGCTGACAAGCGGATCGGCGGCCGCGACCAGGCAACCGGTTGGATCTGGCGCCTCGCTGACTACACGCGCGAGATGCACGAGCAGTACGCAGTTCAGCGCTGGCCTGAAACAAAACGCCTGCTTGGACTGCTCGTCAACTCCTCAGGTGCCGCCCACGCGCGCAACGCGCGCAAGCTCGTTCAAGCAATTCGAGAACAGGACCGTCGCCTCCAGGTAGCAATCCTCGCCTGCGCTGTTGCCCACACTCCAGAGGCCGAAGAGGTCTTGCGCGGAGCGCGCACGCGCCTGGCGCGTAAGCCCGGATCTTGCTCGCGTGAACTGCTGCGCAATTTCCCGAAAGGCAAGGGTCGGCGCAAGCGCAGCCGTCGCCGCCGTTCGGGCGGCTCCGGTGCGGGAGCTCCAAACCGCCAGCGGGGTAATCAGAAGGAGGGCGCTGCGCCGAGCGAAGCTAAATCCGACGAGCAGCCCTCGGGTGACGACGACGGCAACGCAGAGGATCAGGCCGCGGCTTAGTCCTCGGCGGCGGCGAGGTGTACCTCGCCAGCGTTCAGTTCAACCTGCGAACCATCTTCTAGGACCACCAGCAGCCCGCCGCTCTCGCTGATGCCGCTCGCCGTGCCGCGCTGCTCAGAGTCGCCTGCAAGCCAACCAATCTCCTGGCCCGTGAGCGCGTCGCGGAGCTTCCAAGCCGCCAGCACCTGATCGTTAGGGAGCCTCAGCGTTGATTCGATTGAGCTGACGAGCGCCTCAAGCAGCTGCGCTCGCTGATCACTCTCCAGCCCGAGCGTCGCAGAGCGGCTGCGCAGCTCATCGGGTAGCTGGTCGAGATCTAGCGCCGCATTTAGACCAACTCCGACGATCGCCCAGTCCTCCTGTGGGCGGCCTTCACAGAGGATCCCGGCAACCTTCGCTTGCGGTTTGCCCGGCTCGCCAAGGAGAATGTCGTTCGGCCACTTGATCCGAGCAGCTGGGCCGCAGATCTCAGCGACGGAAATCGCGGCGATCAACGGGAGCAGCTCTGGCGGCTGGCGCAGCAGCAACGAGACCAGTAGAGAACTCCCTGGCGGCGCGATCCAGTCGCGCCCTTGGCGGCCACGGCCACTGCTTTGGAAGTCGGCAGTTACGATCGTGCCGTGCGGCGCGCCGGCCCCGGCCAATTGCCGCGCACGGTTATTCGTCGAGTCAACCGAGCTCAGGTGCAGGTGCGGCGATCCAAGCGACCTCATCGGGGAGTGATGGAGACCTCGTCGTCGATCACCAAGTTGAGCAGCTCGGCGGCCGAGCCGCGGTTAACGGCCACCGCCAAAGAGCGGTAGGCGTCCTCGTAAACGAGCAGGTCGCCGCTTGGTACGTCGATGTAGCTAGTTACGTACGGTGCGTCGTGGCCGTTGACCGAAAGCAGTTGCCCAAGCCGTAGGCCAAAGGCGGCAAGCTCCTCGTGCTCGACGTCGAGTGTGACGTTGCCGAAGGTGTCGATCGTCAGCGCGTGGGCGATCAGCTGGTCGTCTTCGGCGCGAGCGAGTGGCATCTCGAGCACGACCACCTCATCGGGGTCTAGTGGTGTGCCGCAGTCGGCGATGTGGCCGCCGGCTGCGATGTAGCCCGCTACCGGAGCGAAGATGTCACGGCCGTGGAATGTTGCGGCGGTTGGCTCGAGCCGCTGCGGCGTGCCGGAGATATCGACCGCCTCGACGATGCCACCGAAGCGCTGCGCGGCAAGCGAGATCAAGCCGTTATCTGGCGCGACGAAGATTCGGTCCTCGTCGGCTGTGCGCACCGCGATGCCACGCCTAGACCCGCCGACCTGCGGGTCTACGACCGCAAGGTGAACCCCGGCCGGGAAGTAGGGCAGTGAGCGACGCAGAATCAAGGCGCCGGTGCGAATGTCGTGGCGCTCAATTCCGTGGGTGAGGTCGAGGATTCGGCTCTGCGGCGCTCGCTCAGCGATCACGGCATGGCAGACGCCGACGTACTCGTCGTCGTAGCCGTAGTCGGTGAGGAAGGTGACTGGGCGCGCGATTCCCACCGAGCGAACCTACCTTGTTGCGGCATCGGCGATCAGCGCCGCAACTAGGCCGTCAGGCGTGTGCTCACTCGCCTCGATCGCCGGCTCGTAGCCAAGCTCGCGTAGTTGCTCGCTCGTGACCGGCCCGATTGAAACGAGCCGTGGCCCGTCAAGCGTCCCTGCTGCCTCCTGAAAGAAGCGGGCGGAGGATGCCGAGGTGAAGGTTGCGTAGTCGGCTCCGAGTGCGTCGGCGCGTGCTGCATCGCTAAGCGGCTCGGCAACCGTGCGGTAGAGCGCCAGCACGTCAACCTCGGCGCCACGGTCGCGCAGCGCGTCAGGGAGCACGTCGCGCGCCTCTTCGGCCCGCGCAATCAGGACGCGCTCAAATGCGACGTCGGTCAGCGCTTCAACGAGAGCTTCGGCAATCGAGCGATCGGGTACGACGTCGGCCTTGATCCCATGCGCGAGCAAGGCGCGCGCGGTGCCCGGTCCGATCGCCGCGACCGTCAGCCCCGCTAGGTCGCGCGCGTCGCCGAGCGCCGCAAAGAGCTGCTCGACGCCGTTCGGGCTGGTCAGGCAGAGCAGGTCGTAGTTTCCTAGGTCGGGTAGCTCGGGGTTGAGCGGTTCGATCTTGATCGCCGGTGCTTCGACCACTTCGGCGCCGAGCGCGCTGAGCCGCGCTGCCAGTGCACTGGCCTGGGCACGGGCGCGTGTTACGGCGATTGTCCTCCCGGCCAGTGGCCGCGCCGCACTGCGCCAGCCAATCTGTTCGCCGAGCGCTGCAACGTCCCCGATCACGCTGATCGCCGGCGCTTTGATCTCATTCTCGCTGGCGATCTGCGCGATCGTCTCAAGCGTGCCGACGACCTCGCGCTGTGCAGGGAACGTGCCGCGCTCGATCACCGCAGCGGCCTGATCAGCAGGGCGGCCACCTTCGATCAGCTGCTCTGCAATCCGGCCGAGGCTGCGCACGCCCATGTAGAAAACGAGCGTGCCGGGGAAGGCGGCTAGCGCCGGCCAGTCGATCTGCGTCTCTGGCTTGTCTGGGTTCTCATGGCCTGTGACGAAGGCGACGGCGCTCGAGACGCCGCGCTGCGTCACCGGAATGCCGGCATAGGCCGATGCGGCGATTCCGGCCGTCACGCCCGGCACCACTTCGACTGCGATCCCGCGCTCAAGGCAGGCGATCGCTTCTTCTCCGCCGCGGCCGAAAACGAATGGGTCACCGCCTTTGAGCCTTACGACGCTGCGCCCAGCTAAGGCGTGTTCGATTATTAGCTCGTTCGTCACCTCTTGAGGAACCTGCTTGCCGCCGCCAATCTTGCCGACGTCAATCAGCTCAGCGTCGTCGCGGGCGCCATCGAGAGCGCGCGGACCGATCAGCTGATCGTGGAGGATCACGTCGGCGCTGGCCAGCAGCTCGGCGCCGCGCAGAGTAATGAGCGCTTCATCGCCGGGCCCTGCGCCGACGAGGTAGACGGTTCCGGAAACAGCGCTCATCGGCCCAGCACCTCCGCTGCACCGCTGGCTAAGAGTCGGTTTCCGACCTCATGGCCAAGAGCTTCGGCGCCGCTGTAGCCGTCGCTGGTTGTGAGCTGATCTCGCAGCCAGGCCGAGCCGTCGATCCGGCCTACGAACGCCGTCAGCGTCATCGCCTGGCCGTCGGTTGTCGCGTGGGCGCCTACCGGCGTGTGGCAGTCGGCCTCCAGCACTTCGATCAATGCTCTCTCTGCGCTGAGGCAGTGGTGCGTGGCTTCGTCGTCGAGCGCGGCGGCCAGCGCGATTGAGTCGACGTCACCTTCGCGGGCGGTGATCGCCAGCGTTCCTTGCCCGGCTGCGGGGACCAGCCGGTCGAGCAGCTCTCCGGCTTCGTCTGCGCGGCCTAGCCGCTCAAGCCCTGCGAGTGCGATCACGATCGCCTCGTAAGCGTCACCTTCGAGTGCCGCCAATCTCGTATCAACGTTGCCGCGGAGCTCGATGATCTCAAGGTCGTCGCGCAGAGCGCGCAGCTGCGCTGCGCGTCGCAGCGAACTAGTGCCGACTCGCGCTCCGTGAGGCAGTTCGTCCAGTGACCCGGCGCCGCAGAGGGCGTCGAATGGGTTGGCACGCGCCGGGGTTGCGGCAATCACGATCCCGTCAGCGAGCTTCGCCGGCAGGTCCTTGGCCGAGTGGACCGCCAGCTCAACGCGACCATCGAGCAATGCTTCGTCTAGCTCACGGACCCAGCGCTCTTTGTCGTCGCTGGCGTCGAAGCTGCGGTCGCCTGAGGTTGTGATCGTCTCTAACTCGGCTCCATCAATCGCTGCAGCAACTGTTCCCGCCTGCGCCAGCGCCAATGCGCTGCCACGGGTCCCTAACTTCACGACTCGCGCCGCAGCGGGCGGACCTCCGCGGCCTGGCCGAAGTCGGTGTCAGCGGCAGCGGCGCTCGCTCCTGCAGCCTCTTCTGGGACTTCATCGAGGCCAAAGAGTTCGCGCAGCACGGCGATTCGGCCGTGGCCGCCGCCCTGCTCCAACGCTTTGGTCCGGATTGTCGGCTCGTGCAGCAGCCTCTGCATCACGGCGCGGGCAATCGCTTCGACTCGAACCACATCGCGCGATGAGGCGCTCTCCCAGCGGCCATCATTCTCGGCCAAAACCTGTTCAACGATCGACGAGCCATGCTCGCGCAGAGCAGCGATTGTGGGCGTTGCTCCCTGCTGAGCCATCCAGCCGGAGAAGCGGTCGATCTCATCCTCGATAATTTCGCAGGCATGCTCACGCTCACCTTCGCGGACCTGCAAGTTGCGAGCTGCGGCACTCTGAAGATCATCCATGTTTAGAACTCGTACGCCGGGGATCTCGTCGCAGCCGTCCTCGATGTCGCGCGGCACTGCGATGTCGATCAGCAGCAGTGCTCGGCCGTCGCGAGCCTCCATCATCATCTCCAACTCGTTGACGCCGATAATCGGATGAGGCGATGAGGTCGAGGCGACGACGATGTCGGCGTCGATGATCCGTTGCGGCAGCTCTTCGAGTAATCCGACGTCACCACCGAAGCGGGCCGCCAGCTCGCGTGCGCGTTCAATCCTGCGGTTAGCGACGAACATCGTCGTTACTCCTTGCTCGCTAAGTGCGCGGGCAGTTAGCTCAGCTGTTTCGCCAGCGCCGATTACGACAACCCTGCTCTGGCTCAGGTCGCCGACCGTCTCTTCGGCAAGCGCAACGGCAATCGACGGGATGCTTACACGCGCCGTACCGAGCGCGGTTTCGCTACGCACCCGCTTGCCGGCCTGGAGTGATGCGCGGAAGAGGCGGTTGGTGAAGGGCCCGGTAGTGCCCGCGGCGAGCCCCGCTTCATAGGAGCGTCGGACCTGACCTTGGATCTCGTTCTCGCCGACGATCATCGAATCGAGGCCGGAAGTTACGCGGAAGAGGTGACGCGCGGCATCACAGTTGCGCGGCGAGTAAACGATGTCGACGAGCTCAGTTGGCCGGATCCCCGCCCGTGCTGCAAGTTTGCCGAGCAGCACGCTCTCGGCGTCCACTGAGTTACGCGCAACGATGTAGACCTCGGTCCGGTTGCAGGTTGAGATCACAACCGCCTCACGAAGTTCTTCGCTGGCGACCAGCTCGCGCACGAACCGTTCAGCCTCAATCTCAGTAAATGCGACGCGCTCGCGCAGCGCGACCGGCGCTGTTTTGTGCGAGATGCCGATTGCCAGTAGCTCGCTCACTGGCTACTCGCTTCGCCGTCGGCTTTGCTGGCCGTCCGCTGCTGTGACTGGACCAAGAGCTCCGCCAGCTCACGCTCAACGCGCGCGGCGCGGATAGCCATGATCACGATGTAGATCAGCAGGATGAAAAGAAAGACGAGGTAGGCGGCGGCGACGTAGCCGGTGTTGGGCGGCAGCGTGTTGCTCATTTGACGGCGATCCTTGGCGCGGCGCTGCGAGCGGGTGCTGGCTCGTCGTGCTCGCCGATAAGGCTGCGGCGTAGTGCGGCTAGTTGGGCGCGGCTGTGCTTCGAGGCCATCTCGTATTTGCAGATCGTGATGAAGAGCAGCGTGATCCCAAGTAGCGCGCTGTAGAAGGCGAGTCGCATGTCATTTGGCAATGAGCCGCCTGAGCTACCGAGCACGCGAGGATGAATCAGTGGGCTGGCAAGACGGACGGCAATGAAGTTGACCGGCACGAAGACCCCTGCGACGACCGCGAAGACGGCCGCGTAGCGCGCTTGGCGCTCAGGGTCCTCAATCGAGAAGCGCAGCGGCTGGTAGGTGCAATAGAGCAGGAAGACGATCAGGAACGAGACCAGCGTCGGCTCATCCCAAACCCACCACTGACCCCAAGCCGCTTTTGCCCAGATTGACCCGGTGATCAGCGCGCCGATGCAGAAGATCAGTCCTTGGTGGATCGCTGTGTAGGAGCGCAGGTCGTGGCGCGTGTCCCCGCTCCTGAGGTACTGGATTCCAAAGATCCCGCCGAAGACAAAGCCGCCGAGAGTGACGATTGCCAGCGGTACGTGGATGTAGAAGATCTTCTGTGAGAAGCCCTGGTCGGCTTCGATCGGCGCGTAGAAGAAGGCCAGCGCGAGCGCTGCTGTTAGGACGATTCCCGTGGCAATCGCGTAGCCGGTTAGGCGTCTTCCGTAGAGGCTTTTTGTCGTCGGCATATTTCAGTCCTCAACCAAGTAATCGAATAGGGCGTATGCGAGTAGCCCGAAGATCAGATCGTACAGCCCTAGCAGTGCCAGCCAGCGGCCGACGAGCGTGCCGCCGCCAGCGCTCAGCAACGGCTCGCTTGCCTTCGTTACCGCGATCAGTAGCGGGATCAGCAGTGGCAGCGCGAGGATTGAGGTGATTAGGTCGCGCGCGCGGGTCTGAATTGCAATACCGGCGATCAGTGTTCCGACTAGCGCGATGCCAAGGTCAGCGAGCACGATCAGCAGTGCGAGCGAGCCCCACTGGGAGACGGTTGGCGTCGGGCCAAGCAGCAGAACCGCAAACAGCATCGAGGCCAGAAGCCCAACTATTAGAAGGAAGATGAAGAGCGTCATTGCCTTCGCGATCAGCAATGCGCTACGCGGGGCGGGAGCCAGCAGGAAGCCGTCGAGGCCTCCCTCCTCACGGTCGGCGACGAAGCTGCGGCCGATTCCCAGCAGCGCGGCAAGCGTCAGCGTTACCCATAGAACGCCGGATGCGATCGCGCCTTCGATCTCATTGCGGCCAAGTGCGAAGTGGAAGATCACAAAGGCGCTGGCGCAGAAGAGCGCCATTGCAGTCAGCGTCTGTGGCGCGCGGCGCTCCAGTGTCAGCTCCTTGTAAAGCACGGCACGAGCCGCGCTGAGCGTCGATGGTGGGTGGGCGGCGCTCATCGGTAGAGCTCGCCGATCTGGTCGGTGGTCACCTGAGCGGCTGGCTCGAACAGACTCGCCGATCCGCTCCGAAGCCCGAGCACGAGGTCGGCTTCGGCTAGGCCACCAGCTGGGTCGTGGCTGGCAATGACGCGCGTGCGCCCGGCGGCGGCGCCGATCAGCGGCTCGACCTGCTCGATCGCTGCCGGATCTAGGTTGGAGCGCGGCTCGTCGAGCAGCAACAGTTCTGGCTCGTGCAGCACGGCGCGGCAGATCGCCAGCCGCTGCAGCATGCCGCGCGAGTAGCCGAAGACGCGTTCGTCGCCGCGACCGCTCAGCCCGGCCTGGTCAAGCAGGGCTTCGATCCGCGCCGCTGGGTCTGCGACTCCGTGCAGCTTGGCGTGGTAGCGAAGGTTCTCGCGCGCCGTCAGGTCGCCGTAGCAGAGCGACTGGTGGCCGAGAAAGCCGATCTTTGAGCGCACCTTCCAGCCCTCCTTGCGCAGATCGCTGCCGAGCAGGCTGGCATCTCCCTCGCTCGGCCGCAGCAATGTTGCGAGCACGCGGAGTAGCGTCGTTTTGCCGGCACCGTTTGGCCCGAAGACAACGAGTGTTTGGCCTTGGTCCAGCGTTAGGTCGATGCCGTCGAGCGCGCGCCGCTCGCCATATCGGCGGACGAGGCCGGAGCAGACTACTGCCGGCTCAGTGTTCGCCATCTGTGCGTCCGCCTTCGCGGCCGATGTGACGGACTGCGTGGCCAAGGATCGGGGCTAGCACCGGGAAGGCCTCTCCGATCGCCTTCGGGTTGCCGGGCATGTTTACGATCAGCGTGCCGCCGGCAACGCCGCTGGTGGCGCGCGAGATTGCTGCAGCCGGCGTGAATTGCATTGAGGCAGCGCGCAGCGCCTCGGCTATACCGGGTACCGATCGCTCGATCACTGCTTCGCTGGCCTCCGGGGTTACATCGTCGGGAGTGAGGCCGGTGCCGCCGCTTGTTAGGACTACGTCGAAGCCTTCTGCGACCAGCTCGCGCAGCCGCGCTTCGATCGCGGCTTGGTCGTCGGCCAGCACTTCGCGCAGCTCAACGTCGCAGCCCGCGGCGGTGGCAGCGTCGGCAAGCGCCGGGCCGGAGAGGTCTTCGCCTTCGCCCCGCGCAAGGGAGCTGGAGATTGTGAGGATTGCGGTGCGCATCGCCCGGCCCTAGGACCGCGTCCAGTGGCCAGAGCGGCCGCCGCTCTTTTCGAGCAGCTCAACGCGCTCGATCGTCACGCCGCGTTCGAGCCCCTTGACCATGTCGTAAACGGTCAGCGCTGCAATCGAAACGGCCGTCATCGCTTCCATCTCTACGCCGGTCGGCCCGTGGACGGTCGTGCTGGCGGTCAGGGTGACGGTTCCGGCTTCGGCGTCGATCACGCCATCGACTTCAACGTGGTCGAGCCCCAGCGGGTGGCAGAGTGGGATCAGCTCAGCGGTCCGCTTGGCGGCCATGATCCCTGCGATCCGCGCGCTGGCGAGCACGTCGCCCTTCGGCGCGTCGCCGGCCGCTACGGCCGCCGCTGTAGTCGGCTCCATCCGCACAACTGCCCGTGCGACGGCCTTACGGTCGCTGGGCTCTTTGCCCGATACGTCGACCATTCGCGCTTCGCCGTCCTCGTTTAGGTGCGTGAGCCCGCTCACGCCGCGAGCGTAGCGCGGGACAGGTCCTTCAGGCGGGCGCGTGGCTGCGCTGCGCGGCGGCGATTACGTCCTGAACGGCGGCAGCGTCGCCGTCACGAAGCAGCGCGATCGGGTCAGGCTCGCCATTGACTATCTCTTCGAAGAAGGCCTTGCGGTCTTGATAGGTCGGCAGTGTTCCCTTCGCCCAGCCGCGCGTTTCGTTGAGCATGATCGCGAGCTGCGCGTACTCCTCGCCGAAGAGCTCCGAGATTTCACGCTTCATCCGCTTTGCCAGAGCCGGTGAGGCGCCGGCGGTCGAGATCGCAATTGCCAGCGGACCGGTGCGGACGATCGCCGGCAGGATGAAGTTGCAGAGCGGCGGCACGTCAACGATGTTGACCAGCATCGCGCGCTTCTCAGCGTCCTCGTAGATCTGAATGTTGGTCTCAGTTGAGTCGGTGCAGGCGATCACGATGAAGACGGCCTCAAGGTCCTCGGGGCCGGCGTAGTCGCGCTGCTCCCAGGTAATTGACCCTTCTGCGGCTAGCGCTTCAAGCTCTGGGCCAGCATCGGGCGAGATCACGGTCACGTCGCCGCCGCAGGCCAGCAGCCCTTCGCTCTTCTCGAGCCCCATGTCGCCGCCACCGATTACAACGCAGCGCCGCCCTTTCAGCTTCAGGCAGGCGATGTAGAACGGCGTTTCGAGCATGTCTTTAACGCAGGTCTGGTCACAGATCCCTTTGTTGTATTGGCAGACACACTCTTTTCCGGCATAAGCAGCAGCAGGCATGGTCGCTCCAGCGTAGAGGTTCGTATCGTCTGTACGTATGGCAACGGCATCAAAGCTCAGAGAGATTCCCTTCCGCCCGGCCGGGCCCGGCGAGGGTTACTTCGAAGACGATTCGCTGATCCGCCGCGTCAACCGTGAGCTGATTGTCGCCTTCTCGGGCGCCCGCGCGCTGCTGATGCAGGCATCCCACCCGGTGATGTTCGAGGGTTTTTTCATTAAAACTGAGGCGAAGGATGCAGCGCACGCGCGGCTGGCGCGGACGGCGACGATCATGAACACGATCTACTTTGGCCGCCGCGACGACGCCGATCGAATGACCGATCGCGTCCGTGGCGTTCACACGCAGATCAACGGTGTGCTCGAAGAGCCGGCCGGCAAGTACCCGGCAGGCACCCCGTACGCCGCCGATGACCCGCAGTTCCTGCTCTGGACGCTGGCGGCGCTCGTTGACTCGGCCGACCGGCTCTACCGCCTATATGTCGATGAGCTCACGCGCGACGAGCGCGACGCGCTCTGGGGTGACTACCGCCTTGTCGGCAAGCTCTTCGGCCTGCAAGAGGACGAGATGCCAGCCACGATCGAAGGCTTCGACGCCTACATGACCGAGATGGTCGAAGGTGATCAGCTGTTCGTCACTGAGAGCGCCCGTGAGGAGAGCCTCTCCGTCGTTCTTAACCCACCGGCGCCGATCTACATGCGTGGGCTGGTCGAGGCCGTCAACTTCATCATTGTTGGCTCATTGCCGGCGAAGATCCGTCGCGGCTACGGCCTCTCTTGGGATCCACTGCGCGAGTCGATGCGGCTCGGCGGCGCGCTCTACACCAAGCGTGTGCTTCTGCCGCTGCTGCCGCAGATGCTTCGTAACACGCCGGTTGCCGGAGGCAAGCTGCTTCCCGGCCCGCCGCGCGCTGCCGCCGCGGCCTAGCCAAGCGCTGGTAACGGCGCGCCGAGCAGAGCCGCCACGGCGCCAGCCGCAGCTGCCAACAGCAGCGTTGGCACTACGCCAAGGCGGGCGCCGAAGAGCAGCGCCGTTGCCGCCGCCGCGATCACCCACTGCCAGCTAAAGCTCAGTCCCGAGGCGAGCGGGATCAGAGCGCCAAAGATTGCGCCTACAGCGGCGGGGCCGGCGCCGTCGAGGAAGGCGCGTGCGTCAGTGTTGTTGCGCAAGCTGAGGAAGCGCCCTCCGCCGGCCATGACGAACAGAAACGATGGGGCGAAGGCCACGAACGAAGCCAGCAGCGCTCCGCCGAGCCCTGCCGCTGCGTAGCCGACAACGGCGACAGTCTGCACGACCGGTCCTGGTGTGATCTGCCCGAGTGCAACAGCGTTGAGGAACTGACCGTCGGTCATCCAGCCGTAAACGCGGACTGCGTCCTCTTGCATAATCGGCACGATCACGAAGCCGCCGCCGTAGGAGAGCGCACCGACTTTGAGCGCGGTCCAGGCGAGCTGTGTTTGAGTCGAAGCTGCCGTCGCGGCTGCCAGCAGCAGCGCGAGTGCGGCCGGTGCGCCAAGCGATGAGAGCGGCGGCGCTTCGGCGCGGCGGATGATCAGCTCGGCTAGGCCGCAGCCGATCAGTGCAAGTACGACGAACGGTCCGACCGCGATAACTGAGATGGCACCGATCGCGATGTAGATGGCGGCGCGCCAGCGACGCAGCCCCTCGTGCGGTGCGAGGCTGCTGCGGCTTAGATCCCAGCCGACGCGCAGCACGACTCCGATCACGGCCGCGCCAGCTCCGGCGCCAACGCCGCGTAGCCAGTCGGCCGGCGCGCTACTGAGCGAGATCGCCGCCAGCGCAATGATCATCACCAGCCCAGGGATGATGAAAAGCAGGCCACCAATCAGCGCCGCCCACTGCCCTCCTGCGCGCAAAGCGCAGTAGATCGCCAGCTGCGTTGAGGCCGGGCCCGGCAGCAGGTTGCAGGCCGCGTTGGCGTGCTCAAACTCGTCTGGCTGGATCCAGTGTTCGCGTTCAACGCAGAGCTCGCGCAACATTGCGACGTGAGCCTGGGGACCGCCGAAGCCGGTGAAGCCAAGTCGCGCCCACTCGCGCGCGACCGTTCTGATCGATGTTTGGTTCGCCATCTAACGCGATATTCGCACCGCATTCACGCTTCTCTCGTTTAGGATCGGTGAATGGATCAACTCGCCGATCACGCGACGCGCCTGCTTAGCCGTCTGATCGCCCACAACACTGTCAATCCCCCTGGTAACGAGCGGGCGTTGCAGGAAGAGCTCGCAGCCGATCTGAAGGATGCGGGTTTCGAAGTGACGCTGGTCGGGCGAACTGAAGAGCGTCCTAACCTCGTTGCGCGGCTGCGCGGCGCCGCCGACGGCCCAACGCTATGCCTCCTTTCGCACTGCGACACGGTGCTCGCCAACCCTGATGAGTGGACCCATGACCCGTGGTGCGGCGATGTGATTGATGGCGAACTTTGGGGCCGCGGCGCGCTCGACATGAAGTCGCAGACGGCGGCCGAGGTAGCGGCCGGAATTGAGTTGGCGAAGAGTGGCTGGCGCCCGGCGTCTGGCGACCTGCTGATCGTCTGCGTTGTTGACGAGGAGACCGGCGGTGCTGACGGTGTCGCCTGGCTCTGCGAAAACCATCCCGATCTTGTTCGCTGCGACTACTCGCTCAATGAGGGCGCCGGCGCCTTCTTTGAGCTCGGTGGCGAGCGGCTCTACGGCGTCTGCGTCGCCGAGAAGGGCGTCTGCCGTTTCACGATCACGACCGACGGGGTTGCCGGCCACGCCAGCAACCCGCGCTTCGGTGACAACGCGTTGCTGAAGCTCGCTCCGCTAATCACCGCACTAGGTGAGTGGGATCCGGCTTACGACCTGACCGACGGCGCCAGCGCGCTTATGACCGACCTTGGCGCGCCGGTCGAAGGCGGCGACGTAGGCGCCGCGCTTGATCTCCTGCGCCAGCGCGAGCCGCTGCTGGCTGCTTTCGTCGAGCCAATGCTCGGCCTCACCTTCGCCCCAACTGTGATCTCCGCCTCAGAGAAGATCAACGTGCTGCCGTCGCAGGCCCAGCTGCGGGTTGATTGCCGCACGCCGCCCGGCCTTGGCGAAGAGCTGGTCCGCAAACGCGTGACAGAAGTGCTTGGAACCGAGGGCTATCGGCTGGATTTCACCGAGCAGTCGATCGGCAATGGTTCGCCAGTCGAAAGCCCGCTGATGGATCTGCTCAGTGGCTGGATCGACCGCGAGGACCCGGGCGCGCGCACAGTGCCGATCGTGCTGCCAGCTTTCACCGACTCGCGGACGATCCGCGCGACCTTCCCCGGACTCCGTCTCCTACGGCTTCTTCCCGATGCGCCACACCTCGCTGGCAGAGATGTGGCCACTGATCCACGCTCCCGACGAGCGGATCGACGTTCGCGACCTGGCCTTCGCCGCTCACTGCTTCAGCGACATCGCGCAGGAGCTACTCGGCTCGGCTTCGTAGACTGCGCAGAAGAATGTTTGATCGCATCGACCATGTGGGCATCGCCGTTGAGGCAATCGACCCTGCGCTTGAGCTTTACGAAGCCGCCTATGAGCTGAAGCTCGTCCACCGCGAAGTCGTCGAGGAGCAGGGAGTTGAGGCTGTGCTGCTCGACGTCGGCGAGAACCACATCGAGCTACTCCAGCCGCTCAGCCCCGACACCCCCGTCGGTCGCTTCCTTGAGCGCAGTGGCCCGGGAATGCATCACATCGCTTACCAAGTCAGCGACATTGACAGCGAGCTTGAGCGGCTGCGCGCTGCTGGAATTGAGCTAATTGACAAGCAGCCGCGGGTTGGTATCCGTGGCTCGCGAGTTGCTTTCGCCCACCCCAAATACACCGGAGGCGTTCTGACCGAGATCGTCCAGCCGGCGGAGGATCACTGATGGCCAAGGAATCAACTGAAGGCGAGCGCGTAGTGCTCGGGCTAAAAGGCGGCGGCGCGCTTCCACTGAAACTCAGCGCCAGCGACCGCGAGAAGCTTTTTAGCTCGCTCGAAAAGGGCGGCTGGATCGATCTCAACGATGAGGACGGCCCGGTCCGCGTGGATTGCTCGCAGGTCGTGTACGTGCGCAGCGAGAGCGAAGAGCATCGCGTCGGCTTTGGCCTCGGTTAGCCACTCCGGCTTGCCGAGCCACTCGAACGGATTGCTGAGTTAAGCGATGAAGGTTGGAATCATCGGCATGCCCAATGCCGGCAAGTCGTCGCTCTTCAACGCCCTCACCCAGGCCGGTGCACAGGCCGCCAACTACCCCTTCACAACGATCGAACCGAACGTCGCCGTCGTCCCTGTAGAGGACGAGCGGATGGTTCAGGTCGCCGAGACGGTTGGTGCCTCGGAGATTGTCTGGGACACGATCGCCTTCCACGACATCGCGGGGCTTGTAGCCGGCGCACACAAGGGGGAGGGGCTCGGCAATCAGTTCCTCGCCAACATCCGCGAGACCGACGCGTTGCTGCACGTAGTCCGCGCGCACGGCGATTCGAACGTGATCCACTCCGAAGGCAGCGTCGACCCGCAGCGCGACATCGAGATCATCGAAACCGAACTGATCTTCGCCGACCTTGAGCAGGCTGAACGGCGCCACCAGCGCGTCTCCCGCGAGGCTCGCAGCGGCGACGCCCATGCCGTAGCTGAAGAAGCATGGCTGGCTGCAGTGATCGAGGCGCTCAGCGCCGGTCGTCCTGCTCGTACCGTCCCCGTGCCCGATGACGCGCCGGACGTGATGCGGCTGCTACAGCCGCTGACCGGTAAGCCGGTGCTCTTCATCGCCAACGTCGATGAAGGTGATCTAGCGGTGCCGGATGTCGTCAGCGCACACGCCGCCAAAGAGGGCGCTGGCGCCGTTGCGATCTCGTCGCGGCTTGAAGCTGAGCTGTCTGAGCTGAGCGACGAGGACGCCGCCGCGATGCGCGCCGACCTCGAGCTCGACGAGTCGGGGCTTGAGATGGTCGTCCGTGGTGCCTTTGAGCTGCTTGAGCTCATCGCCTTCTTCACTGCAGGTGAGGCGAAGCCTGCGCAGTCATGGCATCTGCGCCGCGGCTCAACCGCTTGGGACGCTGCTGGAGCGATTCACACAGATATTCAGAAGGGCTTTGTTCGCGCTGAGATCATCGGCTGGGATGCTCTCGTTGACGCTGGCGGCTATTCCGCGGCTCGCGATCGTGGCACGCTGCGGACCGAGGGTCGCGATTACCAAGTAGCCGACGGCGACGTGATCACCGTCAACTTCACTCCTTAGCCCCTGAGGCCACTTCGAGCCGCTCCGCCAGGCGGTTCATCCCAAGCTCCCGCGCCGCCGCCGCGCCGCGCTTTGCGTCGAGCGGCGCATCCTTTGGTCGCTTCAGTTTGATCGGCTGTAGCGTCGCCATCTCTTTGAAGGCGCGCAGCAAGTCCGGGTCGTCGGTCAGAGCGGAGCGCGTTCGCTCCGTCATCTCAGTCGTGGGGTCTCCAGCCGCTGCCAGTACCGCCTCGAGCGAGTCGTACTGCTCCAGCAGCAGTGCCGCCCCTTTCTCACCGATTCCTTTTGCGCCGGGAATGCCATCTGACGGGTCACCGCGCAGCGCGATCAGGTCGGGAATCTGATTCGGATCAACGCCGCTTCGTTCGCGGACCTCGTCGGGTCCGATCAGCTGCGGCCCGCCGCGCGATGGATAGAGCACCGTGACCAGCTTTGAGGCGCATTGGAACATGTCGCGGTCGCCGCTGAAGATCAGCGTCTTGCCGCCAGCCTTGCTCTCGAGCGCCGCCAGCGAACCGAGCAGGTCGTCGGCCTCGAGGTCGTCGGCATCGAGTGAACTCCATCCGCAAGCGGCGAGGAACTCGGGCGCAAGTTCCCACTGGTGCGCAAGCTCCGGCGGCATCGGCGGGCGGTCGGCGTGGTACGCGGGGAAGGCCTTGACGCGGTAGGCGCCGGCTTCGGCACCGAAGCAGCAGACGACTGCCCGTGGGCCGTAATCAGCGACCGCTTGAAGCAGCATGTTGGCCGTTCCGAGCAGGGCGTTGACAGGCTTGCCATCTGCGCCCTTGATCGACTTTGGCAGCGCGAAGAAGGCTCGGTAGAGCAGCGACGGCGTGTCGACAGCTAGGAGTGGGGTGGCCACGAGCGGCAGGCTACCGTGATACCGACCAAGCGGCCGCCCGTACAACGGTCGCAATGCCAATGGCTGACGAAAACCAAGACGACATCAACGAGACCAGCAAGCTGCCCAGCTCAAGGCTGGCGCGGACGGCCAAGTTTGGCTCGCTCGTCGGTGGCCAGAGCGCGAAGTGGGCGGCGACCAGCGCGATCAACCGCCTGCGCACCGAGGAACGCGCCGACGAGGCCACCCAGGCGCGCGCCTTCGACCTCGCCGACCAGCTCGTCAAGCAGCTCGGCCAGATGAAGGGCGCGGCGATGAAGATCGGCCAAGTGCTCTCAACCGTTGACTTTGAGCTGATCCCTGAGGACGACCGCGAGGAGTTCAAAGCACGCCTCGCCGAGCTGCGCGACAACGCTCCGCAGGTCGCCTTCAAGGACATGAAGAAGGTCGTAGAAGCGGACTATGGCGAGCCGATTAGCGCAGTCTTCGCCAGCTTCGACGAAGAGCCGATCGCCGCAGCCTCGATCGGGCAGGTTTATCGCGCCACCACGCACGATGGCGACGAGGTGGCGGTGAAGGTTCAGTATCCCGGAGTTGCCGAGGCGGTCGAGACCGACATGCGCAATGTGGGGATGCTGGTGCCGCTACTCAAGCGGCTGGCGCCGGGCATCGACGCCAAGGCTTTGCTTGCCGAGCTGCGTGAGCGGATCGCCGAGGAGCTCGACTACGAACTCGAGGCCGCCAACCAGCGCCAGATAGCGCGCGCCTACCGCGGCCATCCCTTCATCCGCATTCCTGCGATCTTCGCGTCACTCTCAACCCGGCGCGTGCTCGTCAGCGAGTACGTCGCAGGACAGAGCTTCGCGCAGATGAAGGATCGAAGCGACGAGGAGCGCGACCTCGCCGGCGAGATCGCCTTCCGCTTCTTCTTCGGCCTGTTGATGCGCGAGCGGCTCGCGCTCGGCGATCCCCACCCAGGCAACTACATCTTCTGCGACGACGGCCGCGTCTGCTTCCTCGACTTCGGGCTTATTCGCCGCGTTCCCGAGCAGTACCTCGACGGCGAGCGGGCATTGGCTCGCGCGGTGATCGAAGGCGACGCCGAGCAGACGCACCGCTGGCTCTCCGAGCTTGGCTACCTGCCCGAGCCCGACCAGTTTGAGCCTGCGCGCGTTCTTGAGCAGCTGCAGACTGCTGGCGAGTGGTACTTCACGACCGGCTACCGAAGGCTCACTCCGGAGTACGTGCGCAACGCAATCGAGGTTGGAAGTTCTCCCCGCTCTCCCCACTACGACTACATGCGCAAACAGACGCTTCCGCCTGAGGCGCTTCTGATGCGCCGCATGGAAGGGCTGCTTTTTAGCGTCCTCGGTGAGCTGCGGGCTGGCGGCGACTGGGGTCGACTGTCGCTCGAATACGTCGCTGGCGAGTCGCCATCCACGCCGCTCGGTGAGCAGGACGCGGACTTTTTTGCCTCGCGTGCGTAGGCTTCTATCCCAAGTATTCATTCGGACAAAGAGGAGCACAGATGGCGACACTCAACGGTGTAGATGAAATGAAGGCCGCAGTTGGAACAGAGCTTGGCGTTAGTGAGTGGTACGAGGTAACGCAGGAGACGATCAACGAGTTCGCTGAGGTAACCGGTGATCACCAGTGGATTCACGTCAATCCTGAGATGGCGAAAGAGACCCCCTTCGGCGGCACGATCGCCCACGGCCTCTTCACACTCTCGCTCGGCCCAAAGTTCACCTACGAGGTGATGAGCGTTGAAGGCTTCGTATTTGCCGTTAACTACGGCTACCAGAAGGTCCGCTTCCCGGCTCCGCTGATGGTCGGCGCGAAGGTGCGGATGCGCGCAACGCTTACTTCGGTTGAAGACGTTCCGGGTGGCGTTCAGATGCTGGTCACGCAGACCTTTGAGACCGAAGGCGGCGAGAAGCCTGTCTGCGTAGCCGAGTCGCTGGCTCGGATGTTCACGTAGGGAAGCGACACGAAACTCCCGGCGCCGCTCGCAGCTCGCTAATCTCGATCGATGACAACGATTAGCGCGGCAGACGAACGTTCAGCCCTCGAAACTGTCGAGCGGCGCCTCTTTATTGGTGGCCAGTGGCGCGACGCCAGTAGCGGCGCAACGATGGCCGTCGAAGACCCAGCAACCGGCGAAACCTTGGTCGAAGTGGCCGACGCCACACCGGAGGATGCCGACGCCGCTCTGGCCGCAGCCGACGCGGCTTTCGCCAGCTTCCGCACCATGCCGCCACGCGAGCGCGGCGAGATTCTACGCCGCGCCTACGAGCTGATGACCGAGCGGACCGAGCACTTGGCGCTGATCATGACCCTGGAGATGGGCAAGCCACTGGCTGAGGCGCGCGGCGAGGTTGCTTATGCAGCCTCGTACCTTCGCTGGTACGCCGAGGAAGCAGTGCGGATCAACGGCCGATTCCAGACAGCTGAAAATGGCGGCAGCCGCGTGCTGACGATGCGCCAAGCGGTTGGGCCCTGCCTCTTCATCACGCCATGGAACTTCCCGCTCGCGATGGGCACGCGCAAGGTCGGCCCGGCAATCGCGGCCGGCTGCACGGTCGTCGTCAAGCCTGCCAAGCAGACGCCGCTCTCGATGCTCGCTATGGCCCAAGTATTTGAGGATGCCGGCCTTCCCGCAGGCGTGCTCAACGTAGTCTGCGGCTCGAGCTCCGGCTCGCTGATGGCGCCGCTGATCGCCGATCCGCGGCTGCGGAAGCTTTCCTTCACAGGCTCGACCGCAGTTGGCAAGCAACTGATCGCGCAGTCAGCCGAGCAGATTCTGCGCGTGTCTATGGAGCTTGGCGGCAACGCCCCGCTGATCGTCTTTGACGACGCCGATATGGACGTCGCGCTTGACGGCGCAATGATGGCGAAGATGCGCAACGGCGGCGAGGCCTGCACCAGCGCCAACCGTATTCTCGTCCAGGATTCCATCGCCGACGAGTTTGCGCAGCGGCTCGCCGAGCGGATGGGCGCGATGGTCGTCGCGCGAGGCACCGAAGCCGACGCTCAGGCCGGTCCGCTGATCGACGACGTTGCGGTCGCCTCAGTCAAAGAGCTCGTTGACGACGCCGTCGCCGGCGGCGCAAAGACGCTTTGTGGTGGCGCGCCGATCGAAGGGCCCGGTCACTTCTTTGCTCCGACCGTCTTGACCGATGTTCCCGACAACGCGCGGATTCTCGGTGAAGAGATCTTTGGCCCGGTCGCCCCTATCCGGACCTTCGCAACGGAGGAGGAGGCGATCACTGCCGCGAACGCCACCGAGTATGGGCTCGTCGCCTATCTCTTCACGCGCGACATAGCGCGCGGACTGCGCGTGATCGAGGGCCTCGAAACGGGCATGATCGGCCTCAACCAGGGGATGGTCAGCAACGCTGGTGCTCCTTTTGGCGGCGTCAAGCAGTCCGGCTACGGGCGCGAAGGCGGCCACGAAGGAATCGACGAATACCTCTCAACGAAGTACGTCGCGATCAACGTCGCCGAGTAGCGGCGCGGCGCTAAACCTCTTCGTTGCCAGCCGCGATAACCCGCAGGTTGATCGTCTTGTCGTAGAGCTTGGCGTCAACGCCGTGCTCTAGCGCTACCTCGCGCAGCGGCTGCCCTGTAGCGGTCGCCTGCTTGACAATTGCCGCTGCCTTGTCGTAACCGATCGCTCCGTTGAGCGCCGTTGCGACAGCCAGCGTTGAGCCGGCGGAGGCTGCAGCGCCGGCCTTGTTTGGCTGGATTCCGTCGATGCACTTCTCAGCGAACATCGTCGAGCTGGTGGTCAATAGGTGGAGCGACTGGATCAGGTTGCGGCCGATCAGTGGGATCCGCACGTTCAGCTCAAACTGACCTTGCATGCCGCCGATTGTGATCGCCGTGTCGTTGCCGATTACTTGCGCGGCTACCTGCAGCACGACCTCGGGGATCACCGGGTTGACCTTGCCGGGCATGATCGAGGAGCCCTTCTGCAGCTCCGGTAGGAACAGTTCGCCGATGCCTGCGCGCGGGCCGGAACCCATCAGCGCGATGTCGTTAGCGATCTTCGTTAGCGAAACGGCCAGCACCTTCAGTGCGCCTGAGAGCTCAACCAGTGAGTCGCGGTTGCCCTGTGCTTCGAAGGGGTGGGCCGGCGCGTCGATCTTCAGCCCCGTCTCCTTAGTCAGTTCGCGACGGACCTTCTTTGCGAACTGGCGGTGAGTGTTGAGCCCGGTGCCGGTTGCGGTGCCGCCGAGCGGGATCTGGCGAACGTGGATCAGTGTCGCTTCGATCCGCTCGCGCGCCAGCGCGATCTGCGTCTCGTAACCGGCGAACTCCTGGCCTAGCGTTACCGGCACGGCGTCCATTAGGTGCGTGCGGCCGGCCTTGACGATGTTCTTAAAGCTGCGCGCCTTCTTGCCGAGCGAGCGTTCAAGCGTCTGCAGCGCAGGCAGCAGTTCATTGGTCGTCATCTCGAGCGCTGCGAGGTGGACGGCCGATGGAAATACGTCGTTCGATGACTGCCCGAAGTTGACGTCATCGTTGGCGTGCGCGCCGGAGAGGCTGGCAATCACCTCGTTGGTGTTCATGTTCGATGAGGTGCCGGAGCCGGTCTGGAAAACGTCGATCGGGAACTGGCTGTCGTGCTTACCGGCGACGATCTCGTCGGCGGCCTTGGCGATCTTGCGCGCCGTAGCTGGCTTCAGGAGGCCGAGCTCGCCGTTGACGCGCGCGGCGGCACCCTTGATCCGTGCCAGCCAGTGGATCACTTGAACCGGCACGCGCTCGCCGGAGACAGGGAAGTTATCTACTGCCTTTGCTGTTTCGCCGCCGTACAGACGCTTAGCTGCCATCAGAACTCCTTCGAAGGGTTGGTCGCTCAATGCTACGACC
>CAIJLJ010000143.1 GCA_903821395.1 uncultured Solirubrobacterales bacterium
CTCTATGCGATCTCAACAGTCGGCAGCTTGGTTGGCGTCTTCTTGAGCGCGCTCCTGCTGGTGCCGGTAATCGGTACGCGGCGTACCTTCGTTGTCTTTGCGCTGGCGCTTGCGCTGGTCGCGTTGCCAGCCCTGAGCTGGCGCTGGGTCGTGCTGCCGATATTGATCATCGTTGCGCTGCTTGCACCGGTGGGGACGATCAAGAGCGCTGACGCTTCAACCGTGATCTGGGAGTCAGAGACGCCGTACCAGTACGCACGCGTAGTTCAGTTCAACGACGGTGAGCGTTGGCTCGAGCTCAACGAAGGGCAGGCAGTCCATTCGGTCTACCGCCCTGGCACCTGGTTGACGGGCAACTATTGGGACGAGGCCCTTGTATTGCCTTGGGCGGCGCGGGCGAGCGCTCCTCGCTCGTTGGCGGTGCTTGGCAACGCCGCCGGCACGGTCGCTCGCGCTTACGGGCACTTCTATCCCGGTACTCGAGTTGATGGAGTTGAGCTGGACGGCCAGCTCAGCGATGCCGGGCGTCGCTTCTTTGATCTTGGCGGCCCCAACCTTCATCTCCACACCGCTGACGCACGGCCCTTTCTGCGCGCTAGTAGCCGCAAGTGGGACGCAATTTTGGTTGATGCCTATCGGCAGCCGTACATCCCGTTCTACATGACGACGACTGAGTTTTTCGCCTCGGTCGCTAAGCATCTGAATCGGGGTGGGGTCGTGATGGTGAACGTTGGCCATCCGGAGGGGAGCACTGGGCTGGAGGCTTCGCTAGCGGCGACAATGAAGACCGACTTCACGACTGTGCTGCGCGATCCGAGCGAGCGCGTCAACACGATCCTGCTGGGAGCCAACGGTGCAGCGTCGGCTGAGCAGCTCGCCGCGGGCGCCCGGTCGAGCGCGATGCCGCTGCCTCTGCGGCCGGTGGCGCTTGCCACGGCAGCACGGCTTCAAGCACCTCTCCCCGGTGGCGATGTGTACACCGACGATCTCGCCCCCGTTGAGTGGCTGATCGACGGCTCGATTCTCAAAGTTGCCGCGCAAGGCCAGCGCTGAGCAGCGCGGCGCGCAATCTGGTCTGATTGAGCGATGTTCGTGATCTTTGGCAACTACACAGCGCCGATCGAAGAGGTTGATTCGCACCGAGACGAACACCTTCAGTTCATCGGCGGGCTCGTCGCTGCGGGCAAGATTGTCGCCGTCGGCCGCCGCGCCGCTGGCGACGGATCGGTTGTAATTCTTAGCGCCGAGAGCGGCGACGCTGCGCTCGCACTCTTTAGCGACGACCCCTACATCGAGGCCGGCGTCGTCGAGTACGAGCTTGCAGCCGAGTTCACCGCTGGCCTTAAAGCGCCGGGGCTTGAGGACTACAGCTAGAGCGCTAACTGCGAACCGACGGTAATTGTGCGGTTGGCGGGCAGGCAGAAGTAGTCGGTTGGGCTCGATGCGTTGCGTGAGAGCGCGCAGTAGATCCGTTTGCGCCAGCGGGCCATCTCGAACGGCCCGCCGGGAACAACTTCGAGGTGCGACAGGAAATAGGTCGCCTCGGCGACGTCGATCCCTTCGTCGAATCCTTGTTTTTCGGCCAGCGCAAGCAGGTGCGGCACGTCGGGCGTGTCTTTGAAGCCAAGTTTTGCGGTCAGGTGAACGATGTTGTCGCCCGCGTATCCGGTGTCGTCGACGGAGAGCCGGTTTTCGTCGTCGACGAACGGTGACCGCGTCGTCTCGATCGAGAGAATCACGATCTGCTCGTGGATTGCGTGGTTGAACTCGACGGCGCCGCGCAGCGCCATCGGCGCCGTATCGCGATGGGCGTTTAGGTAGACCGCGGTCCCCGGGACAGTCATCAGCGGTGGGTCCAACATCTCGATCTCGTGCAGGAAGCCGCTTAGCGAGCCTTCGCGCTCTGCGCGGACTCCAGTAACACGTTTGCGGCCGCGGTTCCAAGTCAGCATTAGGAGCAGCAGGATCACGCCGATTGCCACTGGGAACCAACCACCGGAGAAGATCTTCGTCATGTTGGCGGCAAGGAAGAGGAAATTGATTGTCAGGAAGACAATCCCGGCCAGCCAAACAAGCCACAGCGGCTTCTTCCAGAGCTTGCGCACGACTACGAGGAAGAGGATTGTGTCGATCGTCAGCGTGCCGGTAACGGCGATTCCGTAGGCCGAGGCCAACGCGGCAGAAGAGCCAAATGCGACGACCAATGCGATGACGGCTACGTATAGCCCCCAGTTGATTGCCGGTGCGTAAACCTGCCCGATCTCCTTGTTCGACGTTTGCTTGATCGTCATCCGAGGCATGAAGCCGAGCCGCGTCGCCTGTTTGGCTACTGAGAAGGCGCCGGAGATCACGGCTTGTGAAGCGATCACTGTCGCAATCGTCGCGAGGATCACCATCGGGATCTGCGCCCAATCTGGGAAGAGTAAGAAGAATGGGTTTCTGATCGATGATGGGTTGTCGAGAATTAGCGAGCCTTGGCCCATGTAGTTCAGCGTCAAGGTTGGAAAGACGAGTAGGAACCAGGCGCGGCTAATTGCCGGGCGGCCAAAATGGCCCATGTCGGCGTAGAGCGCCTCGGTACCGGTGATCGTCAGCACGATTGATCCGAGCGCGATGAATGAGACGCCGACGTGGTTCATGAAAAAGCCGACTGCGTAGGTCGGGAGCAGCGCCTTCAGCATCACCGCGTCGTGATTGAGTTGCAACAGGCCGACTAAGCCGATGATTAAGAACCAGATCACCATCACGGGCCCGAAGAGACGCCCGACTAGATTGGTGCCAAAGCGCTGGATCACGAAGAGGATCGTCAGCACGACGAGAGTAATCGGCACAACGAGGTTGGCGGCCGCGGGCGCTGCGACCTTGAGGCCGCTGACCGCTGACATCACTGAGATCGCCGGTGTGATCATTCCGTCGCCAAAGAAGAGCGCAACGCCGAAGAGGCCTGCGGCAACCAGTGCCGGCTTTACCCACGGCCGCTTGATCACCGCCGTTTGAACGAGCGCGATCAGCGCCATGATCCCGCCCTCGCCGTCGTTGTCGGCTCGCATAATGAAGATCACAAATTCGATCGTGACGACGATCGTGATCGTCCAGAAGACGAGCGAGATGACTCCGAAGACGTCCTCGTGCGTTGCCTTGACGGCGAACCCGTCGGATGAAAATACGGTCTGCAGTGAGTAGAGCGGGCTTGTGCCGATGTCACCAAAGACGACGCCAAGCGCACCGAGCGCTAGTCCTGCCATTCCGACATCGCGGCGTTTGTGCCGCGGGATGATCGATTTGACGTGGCTCATTGTTCGATCTCGACGATCAGTGGCGCGTGGTCGCTCGGCTTCGTACCTTTGCGGAAGTCGCGGTCGATACCGCAGCTGGTGATTCCCGCTGCGACCGCTTCGCTCACAAGTAGAAGGTCAATTCTTAGCCCGAAGCCACGGTGAAAGCTACCGCCGCGGTAATCCCACCAGGTGAAGCCCTGCTCGTCGGGATGAAGCTGGCGATATGCATCAACGAGGCCGCCGCGCTCGGCAACGGTCCGCAGCCCGGCCCGCTCCTCCTCGGTTACGTGCGTCGCGCCCTCGAAGTTCGATCGGTCGTAGACGTCAATGTCGAGCGGTGCGACGTTCATGTCGCCGCCAACAACGAGCGCCGTCCCGGCTAGCTCTTCTGCGCGGTCTGCCATCGCCGCCAAGAATTGGAGCTTCTGCGCGAACGGCTCGCTGCCAACCTCCTGGCCGTTGACGACGTAGACGCTGGCCACTCGAACGCCCAGCGATTCAATGTCGGCTTCAACCCAGCGCGCTTGGTCGGGGCTGGCCTCGCCGTCAAGGCCGATCTTTGCCTCTTTCAGGCCGTGGCCCTTCGGTGCCAGCACGGCAACTCCAGCCCAGCGGCCGCCGCTGTGATGCACGGCCTCGTAGCCAGCCGCTGCCAGCTCGTCGGCGGGGAACTGCTCCGGTGAGCACTTGGTCTCTTGCAGCAGCAGCGCGTCAGGCGAATGGACTTCGAGGAACTCCAGCACGCGCTCCATCCGTGCACGGAGCGAGTTGACGTTCCAGGTGACGACTTTCACTTGCCCTGCCAGCGTGGCGGGCGCTTCTCGCCGAAGGCGACTATCCCTTCGCGCATGTCCTCGGAGGCAAATGATGCTTCGCGCAGGGCAATCAGTTCGGCTTCTATATCGGGCGCAAGTTCGCCCTGAGCCGTCAGCAGCTCGCGGATCACGCGCTTGTTGCCGCTGATGCTCAGCGGCGCGTTGCCAGCCAGCTCGCTCGCCCACGAGAGGGCGCAGGCCTCGAGCTCGGCGGCCGCTGCCAACTCATTCACAAGCCCCCACTGCAGCGCGGTTGGCGCATCGATCTTGCGACCAACCAGGAACAGCTCACGCGTGCGCGGCACACCAATCGCATCAATGAAGCGGCGCATCCCGGTGTGCGAATAGACGAGGCCGAGTTTGGCCGGTGGCATCCCGAACTTCGCGCTGTCAACGCTGATGCGCAGGTCGCAGGAGAGCGCAAGCTCAAGACCACCGCCGATCGCCGGGCCGTTGACAGCGCAGATGGTCGGAATGTTGGTCGCGTCGAGTGCTTCGAGCGCATTCGTGAACGGGTGCGCGACGAGCTTCTCGGCGTCCTCGGCAAAGCTCTCGGCCGGGAGGTGGCCGATGTCATATCCCGAGGAGAAGAAGTCGCCGCTGCCAGTGATGATGATCGCGCGCGCCTCTGCCTGCTCCACTGCTTCGCTAATTGCGTCAAGAATCGCGTGGTCGAGCGCGCCGCGCTTGTCGGCGTTCTCAAAGCTAAGCCTCAGCACCCCCTCGGCGGGTGAGTCGCTGGTGACTGTTCCGGCCATCTCGATGGGCTGCGCCGCGCCTACTCGAGGACGACGAGCACGTCACCTTCGTTAACTGCCTGGCCCTCTTCGCAAAGAATCTCTTTGACCGTGCCTGCGTCCTCAGCTTCGACCGGCATCTCCATCTTCATCGATTCGAGGATCGCGACCGTGTCGCCCTCGGCGATTACGTCGCCCGGCTTGCATTCGATCTTCCAAACGGTACCTGTGATGTGAGCTTCAACATCGGCCATCGATCTATCTCCTTGAGGATTGCTAGAGGGGCAGTCTGCCACGATAGTTCGCCAGATGGATACTTCGCAGCTAGCGGTAGTGATTGCCGCCTACAACGAGGGTGATCGGATTGCCGCCACGGTTGAGGCTTTGGCCTCGGCTTTTCCGGGCGCGAGGATCTTCGTTGCTGACGATGGATCGAGCGACGCGACGGCTGCGCGCGCTGCGCAGGCCGGGGCTGAGGTGGTCAGCAGCGGCAAGCTGATCGGCAAGGGTGGCGCTGCGACCTTGGGTGCGCAGGCTGCGCTGCTGACGGAGCCGGAGCTGGTGCTGCTCTGTGACGGCGACCTAGCTGGCAGTGCGGCTGCGCTTGGCGTTCTGCTTCAAGCGGTGGAGAGTGGCGAAGGGGACCTGGCCGTTGCTCGCTTTGCGCGCAAGGTCGGGGGAGGCTTCGGCTTCGCGGTCGGTTTTGCTCGCTGGGCGATCAACAATCTTGTCGGCCTTGAACTCGAAGCGCCGATCTCCGGGCAGCGGGCGATTCGCGCTGACGCCCTGGCGCAGGTGCTGCCGTTCGCGCCCCGCTTCGGGATGGAGATCGGGATGACCGTTGATGCCACCCGCGCCGGCTTCAGCGTGGTCGAAGTTGAAGTTGACCTCGAGCACCGCGCGACCGGCCGCAGCTGGCGCGGCTTCTCGCACCGCTTCCGCCAGCTACTCGACTTCATCGCCGTTTGGTTCTCGAGGCGGCTGCGGAATAGATTCGCCCAATGATCCTCGCGATCGATCAAGGAACTACCGGAACCACCTGCCTCGTCTTCGACGCCGAAATGGAGCTGCTCGGCCGCGCCTATAGCGAGTTTGAGCAGCATTTTCCCCAGCCCGGCTGGGTTGAGCATGATGCGGCTGAGATCTGGAGCGTTACCCGCGCCGTTGCGCTCGAGGCGCTGGAGGCGGCGGGCGTCGAGCCCGGTGGCCTGGCGGCGGTTGGAATTAGCAACCAGCGCGAGACCGTCTGCGTGTGGGATCCGGCGACCGGCGAGCCGCTCCACCGCGCGCTGGTCTGGCAGGACCGCCGCACGGCCGAGCGCTGCGATGAGCTGCGCAGCGAAGGGATCGAGCCGCTCGTGCGCGAGCGCACAGGACTAGTGCTCGACCCGTACTTCTCGGCAACGAAGATTGAATGGCTACTCGCCAACGTTGACGGCCTCGCGGAGCGCGTCGCGGCTGGCACGGCGGTGTTCGGCACGGTTGATTCGTGGCTGGCGTTCAAGCTCACCGGCGAGCACGTGACAGACCCGTCGAACGCCTCGCGCACGCTCTGTTACGACCTGCAGCAGCGCGGCTGGTCGGCTGAGCTCTGCGAGCTGCTTGGAGTGCCGATCGCTGCGCTGCCGGAGATCCGCCCTTCGATCGGCGGTTTTGGGCCGCTGCTTGATGACGCGCTGCCCGGCTACGGCGGCACGCCACTGGCCGGCATCGCAGGGGACCAGCAGGCCGCGCTTTACGGCCAGGCCGCCTTCCAGCCCGGCGAAGGCAAGAACACTTACGGCACCGGCTCGTTCGTGCTCGTCAACGCCGGCACTGAGCCACCGCAGCCGCAGCCCGGCCTGCTCAGCACAGTCGCATGGGGGATCGGCGACAAGATCGTCTACGCGATCGAAGCGGCGATCTTCGTCACCGGCGCCGGCGTGCAGTGGCTGCGCGACGGGCTTGGGATCATCGAAGAGGCTGCTGAGACCGAGGCTTTGGCGGCATCGCTGAGCGACAACCAAGGCGTCTACTTCGTTCCCGCTTTGACCGGCCTTGGCTCTCCGTATTGGGATCCATACGCACGCGGGACGATCGTTGGCCTAACGCGCGGCAGCGGCCGCGCCGAGATCGCGCGCGCCACACTCGAGGCGATCGCCTATCAGTCGGTAGATGCGGTGCGGGCGATCGAGGCGGCGGCCGGCA
>CAIJLJ010000144.1 GCA_903821395.1 uncultured Solirubrobacterales bacterium
TCGAAGTTTGGAAGCGTGACGGTGGCCAATGCGTCACATGCGGCAGTGCGGACAACCTGCACTTCGACCACATCCTGCCGTTCTCGAAAGGCGGCTCATCGCTCGTGGCGGAGAACATCCAACTGCTGTGCGCGAGGCACAACCTCGCGAAGTCGGACCGGATCGAATAGCCGCCCAGCGCCCCTACTCCCCCTTCTCACCCTTCCCCGGCAGATCAAACATCTTCCGCTTACCTGCGTCCTGAAGCTTCGCCGGCAGATCGCCAACCGCGGCCATCAGGTGAGCCTTAGAGCCGGTTAGGTAGTGAGCCTTCGGGTGCTTGGCCGTGAGTGCTTCGAGGATTACTTCGGCTACGCCTTCCGGCGGGCTGCCGGCCTCCTGGGTTTTGTAGCCGGCGGCGGTGAAGTCTTTGAAGGTCTCTCCGTAGAGCGCGGCCTGCTCGGGGGTGAAGTTCTCGCCGACCTTGTCGATCATCGCTTTTGACGTCTTATTAGCTCCTGTTTTGATGAAGCCGGGCTCGACGAGGATCACTTCGATCCCCCATGGCGCGAGCTCCTGGCGCAGCGTGTCATTAAGTGAGGCGATCGCTGACTTCGCGGCCGTTAGCGCGCCCATGAACGGGATCGTCACGCGGTCGCCGATCGAGCCGATGAAGATGATCCTCCCCTTCGCTTTGCGGATCAGCGGCAGCAGCGGCTGCGTTAGTGCGATCTGGCCGAAAACGTCAACGGCGAACGAGGCGCGCAGCGAATCAACGGGCATTGTCTCAAGCGGGCCGGGGATGCCGACGCCGGCGACGTTCGCGAGCCCGTCGAGGCCGGCGTCGCCAACGTGGGCTGTGATCGCTTCGACCGCGGCGGCGATGTCATCGTCGTTAGTGATGTCGAGGTGGAGCCGCGTTAGGGCGTCCTGATCGTTGGGCTGCTCGTTCGCTTCGACCGAGCGGTCGCCGGCGAAGACGTGGTAGCCGGCCTCAAGCGCGGCCTCCATCGTTGCCTTGCCGATCCCTGACGATGTTCCTGTGATCAGTAGGTGCTTGCGGGTGCAGGGCATTACGAAATCCTTTCGGTGGCTTTTGGTGAACTCTATTACGTTCAGCCTCAGAGCATACGATCACGTTGCTCTACTCCTCGCTGATCCTGCGCTGAAAGTTTGCGCCTCTTCCTCTGGGATGTGAACGCAGGTTTACACGGAGGAATAAATGCTTGGAGTAATGAAGTCGTCGGCAAGTGTGTGGCTCACAGCCGCGGCGACAACAATCACGATCGCGGCTGGCCTCTCACTAGCGGCTGCCCCAGCGCAAGCCAACGGCTGCATCACGAACACGCCCGGCGTCTCCGACGGAACCGCTGCGCACCCATTCTTGATTGCGAACGCGACGAACCTGCAGTGCATGCGCGACAACGCCGCGTACCTAGCTGCTGGCAAGTACTTCAAGCAGACCGCTGACATTGACCTAAGCGCCCAGCCCACCTGGACAACAACTATCGGCACGGCCACCACGCCCTTCGCCGGCAGCTACGACGGCGATGGCAAGAAGATCATCGGACTCGACGTCATGCACGCCAACGCTCAAAACAGCGGCCTCTTCGGAGTGACCAGCGGCGCGACTCTCGCCA
>CAIJLJ010000145.1 GCA_903821395.1 uncultured Solirubrobacterales bacterium
GTTGAGATCCGCGCCGCCGAGCGCGGCGCCAAGCGACGCATCCTTGAGCTGGCCGAGCGCAACGCGGCGCTGGCCCTCGACCACGAGCGGCTGCGCAACGAGCAGACGCGCCGCCGCCGCGTCGAGGCGCTCGACGAGCTGCAGCGCGAACTGAAGCTCGAATCGTTGCCGATGCGGATCGAATGCTTCGACATCTCGAACCTGATGGGTACGCATACCGTCGCCTCGATGGTCGTCTTCGAATCGGCGACGGCAAAGAAGGCCGACTACCGCCGCTTCACGATCCGCTCGCTCGAAGAAGGGCAGCCCGATGACTTCGCGGCAATGCGTGAGGTGCTCGAGCGCCGCATCAACGCCTGGGAGAGCCAAGCCGACCTGTCGCCTCATGACCCGGCCTACAACCAGTCCTTCGCGACGCTGCCGAACCTGATCGTGATCGACGGTGGCAAAGGCCAACTCTCGGCCGGGCTTGAGGTGCTCGATCGCTTCCGCGAGCGCGGCGTCGCTGTTATCTCGCTAGCGAAACGGATCGAGGAGGTCTTCGAGCCCAATCAGAGCGCGCCGCTGATGCTCGAGCCGGGCAGCGCTGGACTGCAGCTACTCCAGCGAGTGCGCGATGAAGCCCACCGCTTCGCGATCGCCCACCACCGCGCGCGCCGTGACGGTGCGATGACGGCATCGGCGCTGGACAGTGGTCCCGGAGTTGGGCCGAAGCGTAAAAAGGCCTTGATCAAGCAGTTCGGGTCGCCTGAAGCTGTGATGGCCGCCAGCCGCGAAGAGCTTGAGAAGGTCCCTGGCCTGCCGACGAAAGTTGCCAACGACCTGCTCCACCACATGCGCAGAACCGGTAGCTGAGCGTGCGCTTGCGCCGTCGCGTCGCCGCGGCGCAATACTGGATGCACGATGCGCGATGAAACGCCAACCGACCAGTCGTCAGAAGCTGAGCCGGTTCCGCTTGAAGATTTTGTGATCATCACCGGCGTCTCCGGTGCCGGTCGCTCGACTGCGATGGAAGCCTTTGAGGACGCGGGCTACTTCTGCGTCGACAACCTGCCGCCCGAGATGATCGGTGGCCTCGTAGATGTTTTCCTTCATGAAGGCTCAAAGGTGCGCCGGGCCGCAGTCGTCTCGGATGCCCGCGGCGGCGAGTACTTCGACCAGATGTCGCGCGTGCTCGACGAGCTGGCGCAGGCCAGCATTAACTACCGCGTGCTCTTCCTCGACGCCGCCGATCAAGAGCTCCTCACGCGCTACCAAGAGACGCGCCGGCGCCATCCGCTCAGCCCTGCTGGCAGTGTGCCGCAAGGGGTCGCGGCTGAGCGCGAGCTGGTCAACCCGATCAAGGCTCGCGCCGATCTAGTGATCGATTCAACCGGGATTACGGCAGCCGAGCTGCGCGCCAAGCTGATCGAGGACCTGATGCCGCGCAGTGGAGTCGCGAAATTGGCGGTGACTTTCGAGAGTTTCGGCTTCAAGCATGGGCCGGCCCGCGACGCAGACCTGCTCTTCGACGTTCGCTTCCTGCCGAACCCGCACTACGTGCCTGAGCTAAAGCCGCTGACCGGCCGCGACCAGGCCGTCGTCGAGTACGTAGGCAGCGATGGCCGTCTTGAGCAGCTCTACGAGCATCTTCTGGGACTGCTCGATTACCTACTCCCTCAGTACGTCGCTGAAGGCAAGTCGCACCTGACGATCGCGATCGGTTGCACCGGTGGGCACCACCGTTCGGTCACCGTCGCCGAGGGGCTAACCCGCCGATACGCCGAGAGTGATGATCTCACCGTTGACGTCGTTCACCGCGACATCGATCTTTGATCGAGGCCGATCGCAACGCGGCGCGCGACGCTGCTCAGATAGCCTAAGTCTCGTAAACGAGCTGGGGGATCGCCTCAAATGTCAGTACGTGTTGCCGTCAATGGGTTTGGCCGAATCGGCCGCAATGTAGTTCGCGCAGCGAAGGCAAGTGGCGCCGACGTTGAGTTCGTCGCCGTCAATGACCTGACCGACCCCGCGACGCTTGCTCACCTCTTCAAGTACGACTCGATCCTCGGCCCCTACGACGGCACCGTTGAGTACTCCGACAACTCGATCACGATCGACGGCGATGAGATCCGCGTCTGCGCTGAGCGCGACCCCGGCGACCTTCCTTGGGAAGAGATTGGCGTCGACGTTGTAGTTGAGTCAACCGGCTTCTTCACCAAGCGTGACGACGCTGCCAAGCACCTAACGGCAGGTGCGAAGAAGGTCGTCATCTCAGCGCCCGCCAGCGGTGAGGACCAGACGATCGTGCTCGGCGTCAACTTCGACCAGTACGACGCCGCCACGCAGGACGTGATCTCGAACGCCTCCTGCACGACCAACTGCCTCGCACCGATCGCCAAGGTCGCCAACGACACGGTTGGAATCAAGCACGGGCTGATGACGACGATTCACGCCTACACAGGCGATCAGGCTTTGCAGGACGGCCCGCACTCCGATCTGCGCCGCGCCCGCGCCGCAGCGGCCAACCTCGTTCCCACTTCAACTGGCGCCGCCAAAGCGGTCGCGCTGGTTCTGCCAGAGCTGAGCGGCAAACTGCACGGCTACGCGATCCGCGCCCCCGTTATCACCGGATCGGTCGTTGACCTGACATTTGAGGCCGAGCGAGCAACAACCGTTGAGGAGATCAACACCGCGCTGAAGGCCGCAGCAGAAGGGCCGATGAAGGGCATCCTTCGCTACACCGAGGACCCAATCGTCTCCTCTGACATCGTCGGCGACGCGCACAGCTCGATCGTTGACGGCCTGCTGACGAGCGTGATTGACGACACCTTGGTCAAGATCGTCAGCTGGTACGACAACGAGTGGGGCTACTCGAACCGCGTTGTTGACCTGGTTCAAAAGCTTCTCTAACGACCGGTGCGCACGCTTGACGAGATTGACGTCGTCGGGCGAACGGTCTTTGTGCGCGTTGATTTCAACGTGCCGCTCGACGCTAGCGGCCACGTAACCGACGATGCGCGGATCCGCGCCGCGCTGCCGACGTTGAAATATCTGCTCGAAAGAGACTGCGCTCTGGTGCTCGCTTCTCACCTCGGCCGCCCCGACGGAGTTGACCCGAGCTGCTCGCTGCAGCCGGCCGCCGACCGGCTGACCGAGCTGACCGGCTGGCGCGTGAAGCTTGCGCGCTCCGTCGTCGGTGACGAGGTGCAGGTGATCGCTGAGGGGTTAGCGCCAGGCGAGATCCTGATGCTCGAGAACGTCCGCTTTGAGAATGGCGAGACGAAGAACGACGCGTCGCTGGCCGAAGCCTACGCTGCGCTCGCCGACGTCTACGTTGACGACGCCTTCGGCGCTTCTCACCGTGCCCACGCATCAAACGTCGGCATCGTCGATCAGATCGAAATTAGTGCCGCTGGGCTGCTGCTGCAGCGCGAGGTGGAAACGATTGAGACGATCCTTGCCGACCCGCCACGCCCGCTTGTAGCGATCGTCGGCGGTTCCAAGGTAACCGACAAGATCGGCGTTCTAAACGCCTTCCTCGAGCGCGCCGACGCGATCCTGATCGGCGGCGCGATGTGCTTTCCGTTCTTTGCTGCTCAAGGCCACGAGATCGGTAACTCGCTCTGCTCAGATGACGACATTGAGCCAGCGCGAGGCGTCTTGGCCGAAGCCGAAAAGCGGGGAACCAACTTGCTGCTGCCTACCGACCTCGTGATCGGCAAGGAGTTCAGCGCCGAGACCGAGATTCGCGAGCTTGACGGAATTGACGTTCCGGAGGGTTGGATGGGGCTCGACATTGGGCCGGGGAGCGCTGCCGCATACGCTGAACTGATCGCCACCGCTGGCAGCGTCTTCTGGAACGGGCCGATGGGCGCCTTCGAGATGGAGCCTTTCGCGGCCGGCACGCGCACCGTCGCCGAAGCCGTTGCCGCATGCCCTGGCACGAGCGTTGTCGGTGGCGGAGACAGCGCTGCCGCACTGGCTCAGTTTGGGCTCGAAGATCGCGTCACCCACCTTTCAACCGGGGGAGGGGCGACACTTGAACTGATCGAGGGAGCCAAGCTCCCCGCCGTGGAGGCATTGTCATGAGAACACCGCTAATCGCAGGTAACTGGAAGATGCACAAGACGATCGCTGAGTCTGAGCGCTTCATCTCCGGGTTGTTACCGCTGCTGTACGCGGCCGACGGAGTTGAGGTTGGGATCTGCGTTCCCTACACCGACCTGCAGGCGATGGTCGATTCGACTCGCGGTTCGCGCGTCGAGGTTTACGCCCAGAACATGCATGAAGCACCGGAGGGCGCCTTCACCGGCGAGATCAGCGCTTCGATGCTCAGCGAGATCGACGTTCACGGCGTTGTGCTCGGCCACTCCGAGCGTCGCGAATACTTCAACGAGACCGACGCCGTCCTTGCTGAAAAGCTGCTCGCGGCCCGCAAAGCTGGGCTCGCTGCAATTCTCTGCGTCGGTGAGACCGAACAGCAGCGCGCCGACGACGAGACTGAGGCTGTGCTCACGAGCCAGCTAGACCGCGGGCTCGCGCTGATCGACGCTGAGGCGCTCGCCGCGCTCGTAATCGCTTACGAGCCGATCTGGGCGATCGGCACCGGCGCCGTAGCAACAGCGGAGCAGGCACAAGCTGCTTGCGCTTTCATCCGCTCGCGCGTTGCCGCAATTGACGCCGCAGCGAGCGAGTCTGTGCGCGTCCTTTACGGCGGCTCGGTCAAGGCCGATAACGCAGCCGAACTTCTGGCTTTGCCTGATGTGGACGGCGCACTCGTTGGCGGTGCATCGCTGGAGCCTGAATCGTTCGCAGCGATCGTCGGGTCGGTAGCCAGTTGAGCGACGCGGCCCCCGCTGCCTGCCTCGTGATCCTTGACGGCTGGGGCTTGGCTCCGGCCGGGCCGGGTAACGCGGTTGAGCTGGCGCAGACGCCGGTCTTTGACGCGCTCTGGCAGCAGTACCCACACACCGAGCTGACGGCCTGCGGCCGGGCCGTAGGGCTCCCCGACGGGCAGATGGGCAACAGCGAGGTCGGACACCTAAACCTTGGCGCCGGCTCCGTCATTCGCCAAGACCTAACGCGGATCGACGACGCGCTCGCCGACGGACTCTTCGACGAAAACCCGGTGCTGATCAACGCGATGCGCTCCAGCGGCCGCGTCCATCTGATTGGCTTGGTCAGCGACGGCGGCGTTCACTCCAGCATCGAGCACCTCGAAGCGCTGATTCGAATGGCAGGCGATCTTTGCGTCGGTGAGGTATTCGTCCACGCCTTCACCGACGGGCGCGACGCCGACCCGCATGGCGCCGAGGATTACCTTGCTTCAGTTAGTGGCTGGTGTGAGGCGGCTGGCAACGCGCGCATCGCCAGCGTCATCGGTCGCTTCTACGCGATGGACCGTGACCAGCGCTGGGAGCGGGTGCAGACTGCCTTCGATCTTCTCGCTCACGGCCGCGGCCAGCATGCCGAGCGCAGCGCCGTTGATGCCGCCCGCGCCGCCTACGTGCGTGGCGAGACCGACGAGTTCATTGCCGCAACGGTGATCGGTGAGCCGACCGCAATTGAACCGGGGGATAGCGTGATCGCCTTTAACTTCCGCCCCGACCGGATGCGCGAGCTAACGCGAGCGCTCTGCGATCCAGCTCTTGCCGAAGTTGAGCGCGCCGGCTTGGCGCCGGTTATCAACTACAGCTGCCTGACGGAGTACGAGGAGGGTTGGCCATACGCCGTCGCATTCGAACCCGAGCGGCCGCAGGTCACATTGCCGCAGGTCATCGCGGCAACCGGTGGGCGCCAGCTTCACGTTGCTGAGACCGAGAAATATCCGCACGTGACCTACTTCTTCGCTGGCGGCGACGAGCACCCACA
>CAIJLJ010000146.1 GCA_903821395.1 uncultured Solirubrobacterales bacterium
ATGATCGCCGCGGCTGCCAATAGACGAAACTGGTCGCTCGGCTGAGAGACCCACGAGAAGATCTGCAGCGGCAAGGCAGTGAACGCCGAGTTGAGGCCTGTCGGGTTGAAAGCAACGAAGGTCGCGGCCCCAACCAGAATCAGCGGCGCGGTCTCGCCGATCGCACGGGCGATCGAGAGGATCACGCCGGTCGCAATCCCTGGGATCGATGCCGGAAGGATCTGCCGCCAGATTGCCTGCCACCTAGTCGCCCCCAGTGCCAGCGCGCCCTCCTTGATGGACGGCGGCACTGCCCGCAGAGCCTCGCGGGCAGTGATGATCACTACCGGTAGAACGACGAGCGACAGAGTCAACCCGCCGGCCAGGACCGTCCTGCCGAGCGACAGCGGGCCACGAACGATGTAGGCCAGCCCGAGGATGCCGTAGACGATTGAAGGAACCGCCGCCAAGTTTTGGATGTTGACCTCGATCACGCGGTTCCACCAACGGCTCGAATCGGCGTACTCCTCGAGGTACAAGGCGCTGGCGACCCCCAAAGGCACAATTACAAAGGTCACCACGCCCATTAACCAGAGCGTGCCGGTGATCGCAGACTCGATGCCCGCCTTGGCCGGGAACGCCGACGGGAAGCTGGTGAGGAACGACCAGCTGATCTCCGGCACTCCATCGCTGGCAGTGTTGATGAGCAGCACAGCAAGCACGATCAGGGCAACGCTCGTAAGTAGAGCGAGCATGATCACGAACAACCTGTCGCGCAGACGATGTGAAGACGATGGCTTGCCTAGGACGTCGCGGGCTGGGCGCGCGCTGGCAGTCGTCATTCGTAGACCTGCCGATAGCGCCGAACAAAGCGGATTGAAATCGTGTTGAGAATCAGCGTCATCACGAAGAGCGCGAAGCCAACCGCAAAGATTGCTTTGTAACCGGTTGATCCGGTCGGTACGTCACCTTTGCCTGTAGCGCCGATGAACGCCGTCATCGTCTCCATTGGGCTTCGAGGATCAAGCGAAGTTGTAGGCAGCTGTCCGGCAGCGATCAGGACGACCATCGTCTCACCGACGGCGCGTGAGGCGCCGAGCACAATCCCGGCGGTGACGCCAGATAGCGCGGCGGGAATGACAACGCGGACCGTCACCTGCCGCCGGCTAGCGCCAAGTCCATAAGCGCCCTCACGGAGACTCTGCGGAACTGCGGTCATCGCATCCTGCGCGACGGATGCGATCGTTGGCACGATCAGAATGCCGACAATCAGGCCGCCGGCAAGCCCGTTGAAAACCGCAACGTCAAGTCCGAGCAGGCCGTTCAGCACCGTCGGTGTGAAGTAGGTCAGCGCGAAGTAACCGAATACAACCGTCGGCACGCCAGCGAGCAGCTCCAACGTCGGCTTGATCGCCGCGCGGACCCGCGGGCTCGCGTACTCGCTAAGAAATGCGGCGGTGCCAATCCCGAGCGGGATCGCCACTAGCAGCGCGATCGCACTGATGATTAGCGTTGCCTGGACGAGTGGCCGGATTCCAAACTGAGGATCCGAGAAGAGCGGTGACCACTCGCTTGAAGTAAAGAAGCCGCCAACGGTCACGGCCTTGTCTGCGAAGAAAGTGATTGTCTCGCCAGCGAGCGAGGCAACAATCCCAACCGTAATAACGACCGATGTGACAGCCGCGCAGAAGAGCACGACGGCGATCGCTTTTTCACCGAGCCGACGCCGAGGCGGGCCGAACACCGATCTAGCGTCCGGCCCGCCTGAGCCGTTGGTGACTACTTCTGTCGCCACGAGTGGCGCAACCTTAGCTGCCTTCAGCCTTCTTCAGTGCGGCTTGCGCCTGGCTGAGCTGAGCTGGTGTCAGCGGCACGATCTGAGCGGTCTTGGCCGATGCTTCCGCATTGGCTAGCTCGTAATCAATGAACGCCTTGACCTGCGGCTTGCTCGACAGTGCCTTCGTATTGACGTAAACGTAGAGCGGCCTCGACAGAGGCTTGTAGGTGCCGTTCTGAATCGTCGCGACCGATGGCTTGATGCAGCCGCCGCCGCCGTCTACTGCCACGAGGTTCAACTTGCTGGCGTTCGACTCGTAGTACGAGTAACCGAAGTAGCCGAGCGCGGTCTGATCTCCCTCAACTCCTTGCACGAGGACGTTGTCGTCCTCGGACGGCTGGTAATCGGTTCGCGAGTCACCCTTCGTTCCGTTGATCGTCTCGGTGAAGAAGTCGAAGGTCCCGGAGTTTGTTCCCGGTCCGTAGAGCGAAACCTTGCCCGCTGGAGTGCCTGACCCAAGCTGGCTGTAATCGGTTACGGTCGAACCCTTCTTCCACAGCTGGTTTAGCTGAGCGGTCTTCAAGCAGGTGATCTTCAGGCTCGGGTTGGTGACGATCGAAATCCCGTCGTTCGCAACCTGGACCGAGGTGTAGGTAATCCCGTTCTTCTTGCATACGGGGACTTCCTTGGCTGGATCAATCGGCCTTGACGCATCGGAGATGTCTGTCTCGCCGGCGCAGAACTTTTCAAAACCGCCACCGGTGCCGGACTCTCCGACGGTGACCTTGGCGTTGGGGTTCGCGCTCTGGAAAGCCTCAGCGGCCGCTTGAGCGAAGGGGAAGACGGTGCTTGAACCATCTACGGTGACGGAACCCGAGCTCGTGCCGGTGCCCGATCCCGAATCGCTGCTTCCACCGCAGGCCGTGATGCCAACAGCTAGAGCAGCCGCGGCAATGATGCTGATTACTGGCTTGGACATAGTTATTTTGGAACCTCTCTGTCATTGCTGCCTCTTTTGAGGCTGCGAGGACGAGTCTGCTCCTCAAGCGCCCTAGACTTGTGAACGGCGTGTGAACGACCAGTTAATTGGCCGAGCCGGCCGAAAGTCGCTTCTGTCGCTCGTACGCGCGCACGGCCTTAAGCCAAGAGATGCGCTCATTCGTTATCTCAACGGCCGTCAGCGGGATAACGAAGTTATGCGCCGCGAAGGCGGCTTCGTTGGACAGCGCCACCTGTAAGAAGGTCGCCACGGCGGTCGAAGGGACTTTTGCCTGACGATTTCTGACCAGTTGCTTTACGTCTAAGTAGTAGTAGAACGGCCTTGCGAGTGGTGAGTAGCTTCCGTCGCGGATCGTCTGCAGCGAAGCGCCAACACAGCCCTTTCCACTGTCTACAGCGACCGCAGAGACGTAGCCAGGCTGGTTCTCGATCCAGGCGTAATCGAAGTATCCGAGACCGGCCCGATCGGCCCCGACGGCGGCGATGAACTGAGGACCTTTCGGGTAGACGAAGGGCCGATAATCTCGACGCGAATCACCCGCGCGCCCGTTTATCCGGCTTGTGAATAGATCGAAGACTGAAGAGCTAGTGGTCGGTCCATAGAGCGAGACCGAGCTATTGGGAAGACCGCTGCCGAGCTCGCTGTAGTTGCTTACCTTCGAGCCGCTGCGCCAAAGCCCAGACAGCTGGGAGGTCGTTAGGCAGCGAATCCCGAGTGACCTGTTGGCAACGACGATCGCCGCCTGATACCCGACGAGGATGCGGTGGTAGGTGATCCCGTGCTGCGCGCAAAGGCGACCTTCGGTCTGAGCATCGATCGGCCGCGTGACCGCCGCGACGTCAATCTCCCCCGAGCAGAGGCGACGGAGCGCGGAACTGTCGCTTGAAAAACCAACCGACGAATGCTCATCTGCCGTTAGATCGTTAAAAGACTTCTGGGCCTTGAGGTTGAACGGCTCCAACGCCTGCGAGCCGTCTACTGCGACGCGGCCGGTGACATTATTCGTGCCGCCGACACCGGAGTCACCGCAGCCGGCAGCCAACGCGACGAGCGTCGCACCTACGCAGACCGTCATCACGCGCTGCCGCAACCGCTTCTCCTTGATCGCCCGGGAAGCGAAGAGTATGCGAGTCGCGGCTGTGTTCGCCTAGAGGGCTGCCTCTGCTGAGCCGCCGCCAACTTCCTGGACTGGCGCAAACCGGTAGCCGAAACCAACGTGAGTGTGGATGAACGACCAGTCCGGCAGCGCCTCGGCGAGCTTGACCCTAATACGCCGGATATAGACGTCCACCGTCCGATCACCAGGCCGCAGCGGCTCGCCCCAAACTCGCTCGTAGAGCTCTTCGCGCCGGACGATCCGGCCATCGTTCATCGCCAACTCCGTCAACAAGCCAAACTCGCGCACGGAGAGGTGGAGTGCGCGATCGTTGGCAAGTGCCAACCCCTCGTTGGGCCGCAGCTCCAATTCGCCAAAGCTGAATTGATCAGTGATGGCGCGCTGCCCCGAGGTCACCTGATGATCTTGCAAACGCATCGCTGCACTTTGGCTCGTAAGAACGCGAAGCTCTTTACGAAAACGTGAACCGCTTGTAAACGTGTCGTAACCAGGCTGGATGCTGGCGGCGCGGTTATATACGAAGCGATAGATTGCCGTCGATGCCTCTAAGGATCGGAACCAGCGAAGACGTAGTACTCGCGCTGCTCGAGGAATCGGGGCGCAACATCGAGCGCACGGCGCTCGTGCTGCGCGACCTAATTGCCGGATACCCTGCCCGCGCCGAGCTAGCGCGTGAGCTGGTGGTGCTGGAACATGAGGGCGACCGCATCACCCATGACCTGATCGTGCAACTTGGCAGTCAGAAGAAGTTGGCCGTCGTCACGCCCGAGGACGGGTATGCCCTCGCGACAGCGCTCGACGACATCGTTGATTACGCCGAGCAGACAGGCGACATGCTCGGGATCTACGGAGTCGAGGCGCCGATGGAGCAGGCCGTACAGATGTCAGAGGTGCTCGTTGGCTCATCTGAGCAAGTTGCGATCGCGCTCCGCTCGCTGCGATCGGGAACCGACATAACGCCAGCATTAGTCGAGATTCACAAGCTCGAAAACGAGGGCGACAAGCTTCACCGCGAAGCGCTCGCGGCGCTCTTCAGTGGCGGCATCGACCCGATGGTCGTGATCCGCTGGAAGGACATCTTCAGCTGGCTTGAAGCAAGTATCGATTCATGCGAGCAGGTTGCGCATCGGCTCGAGGGAATCATCCTACGCCGCGGCCGCGGCTGAATATGGCTCTGAGCAGCACTGCAGGGCCCATCAAGTAACACACGATGTTCACAGCAATCGCGTGCTTTCCCGCGCCCTTTGCCGTATAACTAGTGCTAGTGGGCCGCTCGACAAACGCAGCGACAGTATCTGCAGCCGCGATCGCGGTCGCCGCCGCGATCGCCAGCCCAGCCGCAGCCGATAACGCGGCCACATCGGACACGACAACTTCGCCGACTCCGACTACAACGACGCCGACCACAACAACGCCGACGACACCGACCACAACAACGCCTGGCGATCTTGGAACAATCCCCGGGCCGGTAGTCGTAACGAAGCCCCCGAAGAAGAAAACACCGCAGCAGATCGCCGCTGACCAGAGGCGCCGCGCTGCAGCTGAACGGCTCCGGTTGAGCCAGCTAGCGGCCGCCCAGTCCAAGCTCGACATCGCGTCGTCACCATTCGCCGGGCTCGGTTCGCCACTGATGTCGGCACCGCTCACATCCGTCTCCAACGCGGTTCTCGACAGCTTCCGCGTTCCGCCATTCCTGCTGCCGATCTTCCAAGCAGCCGGCGTTGAGTACGGCATCCGCTGGGAAGTGTTGGCCGCGATCAACGAGGTTGAGACCGATTACGGCCGCAACCTTTCAACCTCCAGCGCTGGCGCGCTCGGCTGGATGCAATTTATGCCGGGGACCTGGGCCAGTTACGGAGTGGACGCCAATCACGACGGAGTGAAAGATCCGAACAACCCGGTTGATGCAATCTTTGCCGCCGCTCGTTACCTCAAAGCTTCAGGCGGCGACACCAACATCGAACGTGGGATTTTTTCTTACAACCACGCTGATTGGTACGTCGCAGATGTGATGAAGCGCGCGCAAGCCCTCGCGGCGCTTCCGCCGGACCTCGTCAGCGCGCTAACAGGGTTGACGATGGGCCGTCCTCCGATCACCGGCATCAACACGTACTCCAAGGGTGCCGTTGATGGGACGTCGATCTACGGCCAGCCAGGCGCGGCAGCGGTCGCTGTTCAGGATGGCCAAGTGGTTGAGATCGGTCATTCGAAGAAGCTCGGCAACTTCGTTCGCCTGCGCGACGTCTACGGCAACACCTACACCTACGGTCAGCTCGCTTCGATTGCCAGCGCGCACGTTGTGCCGAAGTCGGACTCAACAGCCAAGACAGTGAGCAACGATGCTCCCGTAGGGCCTCCACCGGCCGCTAACGGATCAAGCATGAACGCTTCATCAAGCGGCAAAGAGCGGCTCTTTGCCGAGCCGCAGCGCCCAGCCTCGTACAGCGCCGGCGGCTCGCAGCAGGTTGCAGCGACGGGAGCTGCCGCTAGCGGCGGCGCAGTGACCAACGTCGGATCGGGCGAACTCGGGCTCTACCTCGCCGCCCCTTACTCGCTGCGCCGCGACCAAGTCGCGCTCAAGCCGCTCCAGAAGGGCTCCCAAGTCATTGCTGGGACGATCCTGGGCCGGATTGGAACAACCTCAGTCGCTCCTGCAGGTAACGACACCGCCGCTCAGAACGCGGCGAAGAAGCTGGGGCTAGCGCAACCACCACAGATGCGTTTTGAGATCCGGCCAGCCGGTACGGGTGCGCCGCGAATCGACCCGACACCGATTCTCGATGGCTGGAAGCTTCTGACGACCAGCAATGTCTACGGAACCTCAAGTCCGATGCTCAGCTCAAACGGCGGGAAAGCGACGATCGGTCAGATCCTGCTGATGAGCAAGGAAGTGCTCGAGCGCCGCGTACTGGCTGACCCCAAGCTCGACATCTACTCGTGCGGCCGCCAGGACATTCAGGCCGGCGTTATCGATCGCAGGATCTTGGCGACGATGGAGTTCCTAGTCGCCAGCGGAATGAAGCTCTACATCAGCAGCCTCCACTGCGGCCATGGCGTCATGACGACGAGCGGAAATGTTTCCGAGCACACCTCAGGTAACGCGATGGACATCGCAATGGTCAACGACGTTCCGATCGTCGGCCACCAGGGGGCTGGATCGATCACAGACACCACGGTCCGCAAGCTGCTCACGCTTCAAGGCACGATGAAGCCTCATCAGATCATCACGCTGATGCAGTATGCGGGCACCGATAACACACTGGCGCTTGCCGATCACTACGACCACATTCACGTTGGCTTCCGCCCCGGGGGTGGGTCAATCGGTGAGGCCGGGGTTAGCTCGACCGCAATCCTTGCCCCGTCGCAGTGGGGCAGGCTCGTCGGGCGTCTCGACCAGATCGAGAACCCAACCGTTTCAATGACGCCAAGCCGTTACTCGGTCAAGGTTCGCGTCAAGGTACGTCCGCGCTAGCCGCGGCAGCCCCAGCCTCAAACAGCTCGAGCTCTTCGTAGGCCGCTTCTACGGCGCGCGTCGCCGCCGTGTGACGAGCCTGCGACTTGGCCGACTCGTATTCGCTTGCCCAAGCTGCAGGGTCGGCTAGTTCATCTTCGAGCGCGGCTAGCTGCTGCTCTGCGTCGGCGACGGTCTGCTCGAGCTTCTGCTGCTGACGCCTGCGGTTCTTTGAAACCGACGGCTTAGCAGCGGACGGCTTCTTCGCTGCTGCTGACTCGCCTCCGTTATCTGCCACTTCGACCGTTACCTTGCTAGCCCCGCCTCCGGCAGCCAGCGTCGGCGGCGCCTCGACCTGCGGCAACGGTCCGCGCTCCTCGCGCAGGCGCGCGTACTCGGCCCAACCTCCAGCGTATGAGTGGAGCGTGTGCTGCTCGACGGCAACTGTGCGGGTGCCGACAGCGTCGAGCAGGGCGCGGTCGTGGGTTACAAGCAGCAACGAGCCTTCGTAGCTGCGGAGCGCGTCCTCAAGCGATTCGCGGCTCTCAAGATCGAGGTGGTTCGTTGGCTCGTCGAGAATCAGCACATTTGCCTTGCCGGATACCAGCACAGCAAGACCAAGCCGCTTGCGTTCGCCTCCGCTCAGCCCATCAAGAGGCTTCTCAGCATCTTCTCCCGAGAAAAGGAAGCGACCCAGCAATGCACGAGCCTCGTTCGGTGCCAGGCCGGTGCGCTTGACCGCCGCCTCAAGCACCGTCCTTGCGCCACCCCACTCCAGCTCCTCGCCGTGCTGACTTAGATAACCCACACTGACCTTGTGGCCGGTCTTCAGCTGACCGGCGGTCATCTCTTGTTCACCGGTCAACGCTCGCACAAGAGTCGTCTTGCCAGAACCGTTCGGCCCGACGAGCGAGACGTGCTCGCCGCGCTCTAACCACAGCGCAGCGTCGTGAAGCAGCGTGCGACCAGGAACCTCGAGGCGCCCGTCTTCGAGCTCAAAGACGACGCGAGCAGAGCGCTCGGGTGCGGCGAACTTGAACCCAAGCTCGCGGCGGTCGCGCGGATCCTCGGTAACCCGTTCCATCTTGTCGAGCGCCTTGACGCGCGACTGTGCCTGCTTTGCCTTCGAGGCCTTCGCGCGGAAGCGCTCAACGAACTTCTCCATCCGCTCGATCTCAAGCTTCTGTTTCTGAATCGAGCGGCCAAGCGCGATCTCGCGCGCTGCCTGCTCGGTGCGCCAAGCGTGCCAAGGGCCGCTGAAGAATCGCGAGCGACCAGCTTCAAGCTCCAGCACGCATGTGCCGACAGCCTCAAGGAACCAGCGATCGTGGGCGACGAGGATGATTGCGGCGTCGAGTTCAACGAGCGTCTTCTCAAGCCATTCGAGTGATTCGATGTCGAGGTGGTTGGTCGGCTCGTCGAGTAGCAGCACGTCGGGGGAACCGGCCAGCGCGCGGGCCAGCGAGCCGCGCGTCATCTCGCCACCGGAGAAGCTGTCGAGCGAGCGGCCGAGGTCACGTTCGTGGAAGCCGAGCCCGAAGACAATGTCGGTCACGCGGTCGCGCCAGTTGTAACCGCCGGCGAGCTCAAAGCGGGCCTGAACGTTGGCGTAGGAGTCAACTGCGCGCTGGTCCCCCTCGCCCATCTTGCGCTCCAGCTCGGTCAGCTTTGCCTCCAGCGCGACGGCCTCGGTACAGCCGCTAAGTACGTAATCGCGCAGAGTCAGAGAGCGCTCGCGCGGCGGCCTCTGGTCGTGCAGCGCAAGGCGCGTTCCCTTAGCGAGCGAGAGCTCCCCTGAGTCGATCGGCGTCTCGCCAGCGAGCATCCGCAGCAGCGTCGTCTTGCCGGCTCCGTTGCGCCCAGCGATCGTCATACGGTCGCGCCGCTCGAGCCGGAACGAGACGCCACGCAGTAGCGGACGGCCTGCTACGTCCTTCCCCAAATCTGAAGCGGTGATAGTGGCCACGAGGAGATGGTACGGTGCCGCGATATGCGCAATCTCAAGACGTTCTCAGCCCTGACCACCGCTGCCCTCAGCCTGACGCTCGCCGCTTCGGCCGGGGCTGCTGCTCCGGCCGTCGTTAAGGTCGGCTCGCTACCCGGCACGCCAGCGAAATACAACAAGGTCTTCATCACCAAGTACGGCCCCAGTAGCGCGAAGAAGGTGCTGCTGCTGATCCCGGGCACCAACGGCGGCGCCGCAAACTTTTCGCTCGTCGGACCAGAGCTGGCGAAGAAGGTCCCTGGCCTGCAGGTCTGGGCAATGGACCGCCGCGAGCAGGCACTTGAGGACAACTCAATGATGCAGAAGGTGCTCGCCAACAAGGCGACGCCGCAGCAGGCTCTCGACTATTACCTCGGCTGGGTTCTCAACCCGGCGCAGAAGGATAAGTTCACCCCACTCCAGGCGAAAAACTTCGCCTTCATGAAGGACTGGGGCATGAAGATGCAGCTTGAGGATGCACGCGCAGTGATCCTTCAGGCGAAGAAACAAGGGAAGACTGTGATTCTCGGCGGCCACTCCCTAGGCGCTTCTATGGCTGCTGCATATGCCGCATGGGATTTCAACGGCAAGCCCGGCTACAAGGACATCGCCGGAATCGTCGCGATCGACGGGGGATTGGCCGGGACCTTCGATGCCACCGATACAGCTGATGCCGCGCGAGCAAGCCTCGCAAAACTCGACGTTACGGCTAGCAACCCGGACGGACCGTGGGCCAACCTATTGGGCCTCTCAGGCTTCGCCTGGGCAACCGGCCCGTTCGCGCAGGTCGGTGCGCTCGCAGCGCTGAAAGCGCCCAACGCACTCTCAACGCTCGCTGGGTTCGCTCTGCTGCCTTCGTACCTGAAGGCCAGCTTCCCGACGACCAACGAGGGCGCGCTCGGATTCGCATTCGACAGTGACACCTCACCGAAGGCGCTATCACTGATTCAGGTCCGCGCTGGGCAGATGGCGGCCTCCGGCGATCCTCGCGGATGGCAGAACGGCGAGGTCACGCCGATCCAGAACGTTGCCAAGGGCTTCGGGGGCGACCAGTACGGCACCAACAGCGTCGACTGGTATTACCCGGCGCGCCTGAACGTTGACACCAACGGCGCTAGTTCAATGGATCGCAACAGCCCAGCCGCACAGGTGCTCGGGCTGCGCGTCTGGCACCTCGCTGACGTGAACATCCCTTACTACGCCTTCCAGACCTCGCTGACCGGAGCCAGGGACGGCGTCGTGAACGGAGCGAAGAACTTTGCGGCCCATTCGAAGGTGCCAAAGGGCGGCCTTGTGATCGTTGACCGCAAAGACACGACGAGCCACCTTGATCCGCTGCTAGCGGCACCGGCAACGAACGATTTCCTCAAGACGGTGATCCCGTTCCTGAAGTCAAAGATCAAGACCCGTTGAGCATTCGATAAGCTTTTGGCGTGACCTTCCGAGTCCTCGCCGCCCTCCCAGTTTCGGCCGTAAGCTTGCTGCTGCTAGCTCCGGCTGCGCTTGCCGCGACGCCGCAGGAGCCAATCAGCGGCGAAGGTACCTACGGCCCGGCCGACGACCGCGTCGTGACGATGACCGGTTTCATGGTTATCGCCTTCTTCCCACTCTTCATTCTTTGCATGAGCTTGCTGCAGTGGCGCCTAGAGAAGCGCAAAGAGGCCCGCAAAGAGGCAGCGAAGCGCCTCGAGGCCGCAGCCGGCGACAGCTGGCAATCCGGCTGGTAGTAGCTCGCTTAGACGCTAAGCGCCGCGGCGTCGACGAGTTCGCCAAAGCTAACCGTGCGGCGATCGCGAGCACGATCAAAGATCCGTTCGAATGAGTCAACGGCTCGACTGTCGTCGAGGTCGCTCGGGTGCAGATCTACGCGCAGCAGCGGTTCCTCCTGCGCAGCGCGCGCACTCCAGCGGCGGATGTTCTTTGCGCTGATCGCGCGCGGCATCGCCACTCCCTTGGCGCCCGTCAGTGGAGTGTGCAGGCGCGACTCTGAGATCCACCACTTGAAGCGCGCTGCGAGTGATTGATGGAGCGCCGCCGTGTAGCCATAGCCCGGTGCCACGAAGCCGTCCGGCTCAAGGTCGGCGAGATGAAGGATGCGCCGACCCGCGCTTAGCGCCCGCTTCGTCTCGGCTGGATCGAGGCTGGCAAACTCAGCGGCACACAAGCGCAGGCCCGCGCGGTGCCACAGTCGGGGACGCGACTGGTGCGAGCGGTCGATGTTGCAGAGGCCAAGCTGGGCCACGCAGGCACCAGCGTTGCGCTGCTCTGATAGCCACTCGATCAGACCATCGCTGAGGTGGTAAACGGGGTGAAGACCGGGCGCGGGCACTACCAGCAGTGTCGTTCGCTCAATTCCCTGGTCGGCGAGCCAGTCGCAGATCAGCGCGACGCGCTCAAAGCACTGCGGCCTAATGTCGTGGATTGTGACGCTGATCTGGTCGCGCCGCTCAGCCCCAGTCGAGGGCCGCCGCAGGGCCGTCGCGTTCATGCTGCGATCGCCTCAGCTTCGCTAGCGTCGCGATCAAGCGCCCTGCTGTAGCCAGCGGCGAGGCGCGTTAGCGAAGCCGTCCAGGTCCGTTGAGCAACATTTTCGAGGCCACCGCGTGTGAGCCGCTGAGCGAGTAGCGTCTGGCTCGTCAGCGAGCAGAGCGCCTCGGCCAGCAGCTCGGGGTCGGCCGGGCGCAGCAGCCCTGACACGCCGTCGCTGATGATCCCGCTCGGGCCACCCTCATCGACGGCGACGATCGGCAGTCCACTTGCCTGAGCCTCCAGCAGCACCTGCCCGAAGGTGTCTGTGCGGCTGGCGAAAAGGAAGGCATCGGCGCTGGCGTAGGCGCGCGCCAGCTCGTCACCCTCGAGCCAGCCGAGGAAGGTTGCATGCTCGCCGAGGCGTTCACGCAGCAGCTCCTCTTCCGGGCCGCCGCCAGCTAGGCAGAGGTGCAGCCTCGGGTCGCGGACGCGCGCTGCGGCGAATGTTTCGGCCAGCAGATCAGCGCCCTTCTCAAGCGTAAGGCGGCCAGCGTAGAGCACGTTTACGCGCCCGTCCGCTCGCGAGTAGAAGTCCTCGTCACGCAGCAGCGGGCTAAACCGGTCGGTGTCGACGCCGCGATCCCAGCGACCGACCTTGTCGGCTTCAACTCCGAGTTCGCTTAGCGCAGTGTCTGATGCTTCGCTTGGTGAGAGGACAACGTCGCAGCGGCCGTAGAAGGCTGCGAGCGCCGCGCGGACAGCCCATTCCAGCCGTTGGTCGCCGCCGCGGAGGGCTGCGTAGCTGGCAAGCTCGGTGTGATAGCTGCCGACAACCGGCAGGTTGATTAGTTGGCCGACGACAGCGCCAGAGATTCCACACGGCCCTGGGGCGCAGATGTGAATCAGGTCGTAGCGGCCCTCGGCGAGTGCTTCGACGATTGCCGGCATCGAGGGAACGCCGATCTTCATCCCCTCGTAGAGCGGAAGGTCAACGTCGCGAACAGACGGCAAGCGCCGGTCAACGTTGGGGTCGGTCCCGATCACCTCAACTTCAAAGCCTGGAACACCCCTCGCGCGCAGCTCCTCCAGCGTGTGCGTAACGCCGTGCATCGAGCCAACGCCGTCAGCCATCAAGGCGACCCGTGGTAGCTCTTCCTGACGACTGACCAACTTGCCCTTCTCACGGCCGAGAAAAGCCGCCGCTGGGGCGTATGGAAGCACCGGGACGGCCGCGTCGAAGAGCTCCTGAGCGGCCTCCAAGTAGCCGCTCTGGCGATTGACTGCTTCGACCGTCCTATCGACCGCAGCGCTGAGGCGGCGCTCATGGACGTGGCGGGCGTGGCGGTAGAAGTCTGCGTGGCTGCGATCGTCGCTCTGGAATGCTGCCACCAGCTCAGCGGCGCTGAGGTTGCCGAGGCCAACCGCCGCGAGGTGCGTTCCGATCAGAGCGCGCCCGTCGTCGGGGCCAAGGTCGCCCCCGCCCTCTGGGTCGCGCTGATCGGCTTCGCGCATAAAGCGACTGACGAGCGACATCACGCGGGCGGGATCAATCTTTCCTTCGCCCTCACAGCCGAGCGTCCGTGCCGCCAGCGCGAGCGCAGCATGGGCCCACTTCTCGGCGCTGCCCTGCTCGCCACGGGCCTGCGCCTTGCCGAGGCGGATCTGGGCTAGGAATTCTTCGACCGTCGCGGCGGCTGGGGTCTCGGTGAAGGTTCGACCGATGTCGACGCCAGCGTGATCGTCGCTGCCGCCAACGCCAACGCCACCGTGGGTTTCGATGTAGATCGCGGCCGGCTCGTTTAGCTCACGTGCGCGCGAGCCGTTGCGCGTCTCCCAGACCGGGAAAAGCTCCGCCAGGCGACGGCGATGACCCGGAGTTAGCGGGGCACGCACGGCGTAGAACGGGTGCGCCAAAGCGCAGGCGATCTCGTTCTCGAACAGGTAGCCAGCACAGCTCACGATGTCATCGGCGTGGGCCTGCAACCACTCGTGGTCGTCAACGGTAATTCCCCAGCAGAGAACGTGAGCTGCCTGCGGTTCTCCCTTAAAACGCGCCGTTAGCTCAACCGAGATGAAGACGTCTGGCCGATCAGCAATCTCGAGCGCGCCATCGATCGTGTCGTGGTCGGAGATCGTTACGAAATCCATCCCGCGGCGCTTCGCCAGCTCGTAGACCTCTTCCGGCGGAGTTGCGCATTCCGGCAAGCCGAGCGCATTTTGAACTCCCAGTGACGCGATCGCAGATGCGGTCGAGTGGCAGTGAAGGTCTGCTCGCGAAAAAAACTCACGCTCTACCCCTAACGGACCAGGATTTTCACTCATGGACGCTATTTTCCCTGCAAACGGGCGTATTTCGTGAAGATTATGTCGCCCTAGCGTGACGATGCGGTGAGCGCGGCGGCGAGCTCTGGGCTAACCTCGGCCAATGGCGACCTACCTCGTGACCGGCGCAACAGGCTTCATCGGGAGCAACCTCGTCCAGAGGCTTCTGGCGAGCGGTGAAAGCGTCCACGCGATCGTACGCGAAGGCTCGCGCGAGCGTTTCGAAGCGCAGGTTCAGCGTTGGCCGGGTGGCGAGAAGCTAAAGCTCGTCAGCGGCGACCTGCTGCAGCCGATGATGGGCGTCAGCGAGGAGTGGATCGCAGAGCACCGCGGCAAGATCGATCACGCATTCCACCTCGCCGCGATCTACGACATGACTGCCTCCGAGGCTCGCAACGAGGAGCTGAACACAGGTGGCACAGCCCACCTCTTGGAGCTGGTCGCCGAGCTACAGCCGGGCACTCTCCACCATGTCTCATCGGTCGCCGTCGCGGGCTCCTACGAAGGCGTTTTCACGGAGCAGATGTTCGACGAAGGGCAAACCCTCCCATCGCCCTACCACCGCACCAAGTTTGAGTCCGAGAAGCTGGTGCGCGATCTGAGCGCGGTGCCGTGGCGGATCTACCGGCCAGCAGTTGTTATCGGCGATTCGCGGACCGGCAAGATCGACAAGGTTGACGGGCCGTACTACTTCTTCAAAGCGATTCGCCGTGCGCGCAACGTGCTGCCTTCTTGGCTGCCTCTGATTGGTCCTGAGATCGGCGAGACGAACATGGTCCCGGTTGATTTCGTCGCCGACGCGATCGTTGAGATCGCTCACAAGCCTGGCCTCGACGGCCGCGCCTTCCACCTTGCATCACCGAAAATGATCTCCTCGGCCGAGGCGCTAAACGACTTCGCCAAGGCCGCCAATGCCCCGCACCTCGCGTTGCGTCTACCCGCCGGCCCGCTGGATCCACTGACGGCGCAGACCAACGCTCTGCTTCGATCGCTCCCGGGCGTGACAACGGTCGCCGAAACCGTGCTCGACGAGTTCGGAATCCCACCAGAGGTACTAGAACACACCGGCTTCAGCTGCTCGTTCGACACTGTTCAGACCGACGCGGCTCTGGCAGGCAGCGGCATCGAGGTTCCACCACTGGCTGATTACGCGCAGGTGATCTGGGATTACTGGGAGAACCACCTCGACGCCGGTGGCTTCGCCAGCAGCTCGCTGCGCGCAGCGCTGAACGGCCGAACCGTCGTGATTACCGGCGGCTCAAGCGGGATCGGCCGCTCGGCGGCGCTCGAGATCGCTGCGGCCGGCGGCACGCCGCTGCTGGTCGCCCGCTCGCTCGAAAAGCTCGAAGAAGTCAAGGCAGAGATTGAGCTGGCCGGCGGAAGCGCCTACTGCTATTCCGCCGATCTCTCAGACATGGAGTCGATCGACGAGCTTGTCGCGCGAATCTTGGCAGAGCACGCTTCAGTCGACATGATCGTCAACAACGCTGGCCGCTCGATCCGTCGCTCGCTGGCCAACAGCCTCGACCGCTTCCACGATTACGAGCGGACGATGCAGCTCAACTACTTCGGTGCGATCCGCCTCGTGATGGGCTTCATCCCACACATGCAGCAGCGCCGCTTTGGTCACGTCGTCAACGTTTCGTCAATCGGCGTCCAGGCCAGCCCGCCGCGCTTCGGTGCCTACGTCGCTTCGAAGGCTGCGCTTGATGCATGGACGCGCGTCGTCAGCTCGGAGCTAATCGGCGACAACATCACCTTCACCACGATCCACATGCCGCTGGTGCGCACACCGATGATCGCGCCGACGAAGATGTACGACCACTTCCCAGCAATTTCTCCCGACGAAGCCGGTTCGATGGTCTGCGACGCGCTGCAGCGCAAGCCAAAGCAAATCAACACGAAGCTTGGAACTGTGGCTGAGGTCGGCTACGCGCTGGCACCGAAGGTGCTCGATCAGATACTCAACGCAGCCTTCCGCGTGTTCCCGGAGTCGGCAGCATCCTCGGGCCG
>CAIJLJ010000147.1 GCA_903821395.1 uncultured Solirubrobacterales bacterium
GCGGCCTCGATTCCGGCCGCAGCCCGATCACCAACAGACGGATCACCAACCAGGCGAGCAGAGCGCTGCTGATCGGGACAGAGATGCCGAGGTTCGCGTCGTTAAAGAAGGCAAGCGAAGCGCTGAAGCCAAGTAGCGCGAGCAGATCGAAGTGGAGCCAGCGAAATGGCTTGCGCCAATCGAGGAAGGGGACTAGGAAGGCAACGCAGAGCGAGATCCAGATCCACGGGGAATTGACCGAGCGACCGAAGGCGCCGGGGTAACCGCGGGCCATCGACCAAGCAACTTGGAAGCCTCCCCAGACCTCGGTCACAGTGCCGTTGGCAGCGATCTTCGCGAGGGCGATCTGCTGCGGCGCTTTCCCCTTAGTGAAGAGGCTCACCTCCCAGCTCCCAGCGGCCTTGCGGGCAGCGCTGATTGTCGTCCCGTGGTGGTCTTGGCGCTGCTCGATGAATACAGCAGTCCTACCGGCAATCGCCTCGGCCCGTGCGCTCGTCAGCGGCGAGCTCGCAGCCGCCGGCGCGTTAGCGGAAGCAAAGGCCGGCAAGGCGAGTAAGGCAAGCACCGCGGCGGCGCAGGCCAGTGCTCGCACGCTAACTGTCGCCGCCGCCAAAGTCCTCAGGCGAAACTTGGTCGAGGAAGTCTTTGAAGCGGTCAACGACCTCTTCGGTGTCCTCTACCTCGTGCTCGAACTCGATCGCCGACTCGGCGATCACGTCCTCGGCTGCGTAGATCGGTGATTCGGAACGGACGGCGAGCGCTAGAGCGTCGCTAGGGCGTGAGTCGATCTCAACCTCTTTGTCACCAATCTTCAGCGTGATCGTCGCGAAGAAGGTGTTGTCGCGGAGCTCGGTGATCGCGACCTGCGCGCAGTTGGCTTCGAGCTCGTCGAGAATCTCTACGACGAGGTCGTGCGTCATCGGCCGTGGCGTTGCCTGCCCCTGAAGTTTCATCAGGATCGCTGCCGCCTCGGGATGGCCGATCCAGATCGGCAGGAACTTGTTCCCGTCAACGGTCTTCAGCAAGACGATCGGCTGTTTGCCGACCATGTCAAACGAAACTCCGTAGATCACCATCTCCTGCACTTACAAACCCCCGTGATTCGTGGCTCGTGGGCGCAGCATAGCCCGCGCGGGGTCCCCAATCACTCAGCTCAGCCCACGAGCGCCACAACGGTGGCTTCGTGAACCGCCTCTTCTGTAGTCCTCGCGCCAAGACAGTCACCAGCACGTTCAACGTTCAGGCCCGCCTTCAGGAGCGATTCGTAGAGCGGGAAGTAGGGCTCGCGGCCGCCGGCCACTACCAGTGTGCCGACGTCATCGATCGTCATCTCTCGCTCCGAGAAGATGTTTCGAACCAGCAGTTGGCCAGCGCCAAGACGCAGCGGTTCAACGTGGTTGACGAGTTCGACTCCGAGCTCGTCGAGGCGGCCGAGGTAGAGGTTGCGCTGGTACTGGTGCATCCCTTCGCCGAAGGCGGCGGAGCTGCTAGCCAGCCGCACGTTGTGGCCTGCGACGGCAAGCATCTCTGCCGTTATGAAGCCGGTCCAATCCCCGCCCCACTCCCAAACGACGACCGGCCCTTCAACCTCAGCTCCATCGAGAACTGCCCAGGCGTCGAGCAGCGGTGAGGCCCCAGGCGATAGCTCAATCGGTCGGCGATGCTCGACCGCACCGCTCGCCAGCACAACCAGGTCGGGCTGCTCAGCGATGATCTGCTCAGCCGTCACATCAACACCGAGGCGAACTTCGGCGCCCTGCGCCCAGCGTTCAAGGTTTTCGATCGTCAGACGCGCGATCGGTTCGTGTGAGGGGCCGACGAGCGCGTGGCGCCACTGACCGCCGAGCCCTTCCGGCGAGCGCTCGAAGAGAACAATGTCGGCGCCGGGAGCTGCCCGCACAGCCGCGCAGCCGGCCGGCCCGCCACCGACAATCACAATCTTGCGGTTCGATTCAGTTGGCCGCGGCAGAGTCGCTTCACGACCGGTCCAGGGGTTGATCGCGCAGTTGATCGGAGTGCCCGCGTGGTAGTGACCAATACAGGCCTGGTTGCAGCCAGTGCAGAGTTCAATCTGATCGAGCTTGCCGCTGGCGACCTTGTTCGCCAGCTGAGGGTCAGCCACCATCGCGCGCGTCATTCCGATCGCGTCGGCCTCGCCGCGAGCGATCATCAAGTCGGCAACCTCCGGATCGGTTATTCGCGTCGTCGCGATAACGGGCACGCCGACGGCCTCGCGGACGCTCCCGGCCAGCGCCGCGATCGTCTCGTGACCGACCGGCGCCGGGGGCGCAATCCAGGTCGAGCCGCGATAGCTGGACGAATCACCGATCGAGGTGGAGATGTAGTCAACCATCCCGAGCTTGCCGAGCGCTTCAAAAACCTCCAGCGCTTCAGGCGCGCTCAGACCGGCGTCGGTGACGCTGTCAGCGGTCATCCGCACACCCAGCGCACGATCACTACCGATCCCCTCACGCAGCGCTTCGAGAATCTCGGCCAGCAGCCGCATCCGTCCTTCGAGATCGCCGCCATATTCGTCCTCGCGCAGGTTCACGCGCGGCGAGAGGAACTGCCCCGGCAGGTAGTTGTAACCCGCCAGTGCCTCGATCCCATCGAGCCCCGCTGCGCGAGCGTTGGCGGCGCTGATCCGGTGCCCTTCGACGATCTGATCGATCTCACCCTTCGTCAGCGCGCGAGCCTCAGTGTGGAATCGCGGGCTAGGGATCGGCGACGGTGCAAGCGCAGGCGCGCGGTAACCACCGGTGATCTGTTCGCGGCCGCCGTGGCAGATCTGGATGAAGAGCTTTGCCCCTTCACCGTGAACCGCATCAGCGATCTTCGCGAGCTTCGGTACGACTTCGGGTCTATAGGCCGCGATCTGATGGTCACTTAGCTGTCCGCTCGGGTCGGGCGAGCTCGCCTCGACCGAAAGCAGCCCGGCACCGCCAGCAGCTCGAGCCTGGTGGTAGGCAACTAGAGCATCGTTAGGCAGGCTGGCCGTCACGAGGCTCGTCTGATGCGAGGTCGAGACGATCCGATTACGGATCTCGATTGGGCCGAGCTGCAGCGGAGAGAGAAGGTGTTCGAAGCTCATTAGCTCAGCCGCGATTCGTATTCAGGGGCAGGAAGCCCTAGGGCCGCAGCTGCCGCGCCGCGCCCGGTGCGAACCGCGCCCTCCATGTACCCGCAGACCCACTGGTCTGAACCGCAGACGTAAAACGGCGGTTCATGCGTGCCGTGTAGTGGGCCAACACCGAGAACGTCACCGACGCGCCACTGAGTCACGTAGCCCTTAGTCCAAGGATCAACTCCCCACGGTCGATAGAAAATCGCTTCTGGACTAAGCATCGCGTCGCCAAAGATCCGTGCCAGATCCTGAGCAACGTCGCTGCATACCTCCTCCTCGCTGCCCGCAGCTAGCAGCACGCCGATCCGCTCCGGGCCAATCAACACGGAGACGACACCGGGCGGTGCCTGAGTCCAACATGAGCCAACTAAGCCTTCTCCGTAGGCGAGGCCGTTAGCGCCGGCCTGCTCCCAGACCGGTGAGGCGTAGGCGGCCACGACTTTCGCGGTGACGGCGCTGCGCTGGCGCGCGAACGACTTCAGGCGCGCATCCGACACGCCGGTGATCTCAATGTCACGCAGGGGGCCAACCGGCATCGCGCTGATCACCGCCGCAGCTTTGATCTGCTCGCCACCGCGAAGTGTCACCGTGCAACCGCTGACCGCGATCTCGACCTTCGCTACCGGCGCCTCGAGCCGCACCCGATCTTCAAGCTCCTCGGCCATCCGAAGAGCGACGGTTGCCGAGCCTTCGGCAACGCGCAGCCCTTCCCAGCGAGCTTCGTCATAGAAGCCGGTGGCTCCAGCGGCTGCCTGTTTGCGTAACTCAGCCAGCAGCGATAGCCGCTCCGGCGAACCGTCCGCGAGGCCGAGGTGAAACAACGCGCGTGAGCGCACGAGCGCCTCGTCGCCACCCCCAACGCTCCGCAGCCAATCGGCGAGACTTGTGTTGTCAAGCAGCGCCGCGTCTGGATGGGACCACGGATCGGCCGGATTGACGGTCGTGGCGAGCCGGCAGAACTCAGCTTCAACGCGGTCGTGGTTTACGCGCTGCTCGGCAGTCATCCAGTCCCCGCGCGAAACGCCTTCGATCAAGCCATAGCTTTCGTCTCCTGATGCCTTCACGTAACTGGATTCGAGCGTCAGGCCGAGCTCTTCGACCAAACCGATGTAGGCATGCTGAAAGTCACCGGTCAGCTCTCCGCCGAGCTGGACCACCCTCCCGTCGGGGAGCGTCGTCTGCTCAACCCTGCCGCCAACGCGGGCGCGCGCTTCGAGCACCAGCACATCACTTCCGGCCAAAGCCAAGTCGCGGGCAGCGCTTAGGCCGGCGAGGCCCGCACCCAAGACGATCACATCGCGACTCATCAAAGTTCTCCCTGATTCGATTAAAGGTCAGAAGCAGTGCAACCCTGACGCAACCATCAGAGCATAGGTTCGCAGCAGCGCGCAAGCGGCGAGCGGGAGTAGGATCTGCCGATGCCGACGATCGAGCTGCCTGACGCCGCGCGTTTCATCGTCATCGGCGGCGGCGTCCACGGCCTCTCATCGGCCTGGCACTTAGCCAAAGAGCTAACCGACCGCGGTGAGAAGCCTGATGTGATCGTGCTTGAGAAGTCGCAGATTGGCGCTGGGGCGTCAGGAATTTCTGGGGGGATCGTCCGTAACTACTACCGCTCAGAAGCGATGACCGATCTGATCGCAGAGTCGGTTGGCATTTTTGAGAGCGACCCGGAGGGATTCGGGTTCCACCAAGTCGGGTATCTAGCCGTCGTCCCTGAAGCCCAGCGCGAGGACCTTGAAGCGATCGCCGAGCGCCAGCGCGAAGTTGGCTACGACTCCGAGCTAGCAACCGGCAAATCAGATTGCCGCGAGTACCTCGAGTGGCTATGGCCTGACGTAAGCAGCGACGGCGTCCAAGCGGTGCTGCACGAGAAACGCAGCGGCTGGGCTGACGCGATCGGCACAGTCCGAAACCTCGCACGCCATGCGCGAGAAGCAGGAGTTCAAATCTTCGAAGGCGTCGAGGTAACCGGCCTCGAATACAGCGGCACAGAGGTAAGTGCTGTGATAACCGGCGCCGGGACGATTCGTTGCGAAGCGTTACTCGCCGCGCCCGGACTCTGGGCTCCCGAATGGTGGCGGATGCAAGGGCTTGAACCGGTGATAACGGTTGGAGAAGGTGACGACGCCGAGCAGCGCCCCCTGACCGAGTATTGGCTTGCCCGCGAGGGAGACTATGTACTGCCCGGGGTGGGCCTAGCTGGCAACGCTGGGCGCGCTGCGCCGGTAGTTCACTTCGATCACACCGAGCCGCTCTACTCCGATCGCGACGGCGAACTGATCACCGACCAGCCCTGGGGGATCTACTTTCGGATGGGCAAGACCGGCGGCGGAATCGTTGGTGGCGCCCTCCCCCTGGAGATGGGGCCGGACTTCATAGTTGATCCTTATGGACCAGACAACCCTGAACAGGTCGCTGGCGATGACCTCAGCGAGTTCTTCACTTCAGGATTGGCGTTCGCGCTCAAGCGCTTCCGAGGTGCAGGCGACAAGTGGGACTCAAACCCCAACGGCGGCGTATTGGCGTTGACCCCTGACCGCTACCCGGTCGCCGACTGGACGGCCCCCAACATCTACTCAATTCTCGATGCGGGCCACGGCTTCAAGATGCTCGCCGTCGGGCGTGAGGCAGCGCGTGAGATTCTCGGCCACCGTCCGTCACCGTTACTCGAGCCTTTCCGTCTCGCGCGCTTTGGCACAGGAAGGACACACATCGTTTCTAAGAGCCCGTATCCATGGACCTAGATGAGGTAACCTCCCGCTCATCGAGAAACTTAGAGCTTCAGTTGCGTTATTCACAATCTGATCACCCCGGTTCACTCGTCCCTACTAGCAGGAGCTTTCGATGACACCTGTCCTTTACGCGCTCGGTCACTTCTGCACCAAGCACCGCTGGATCATCGTGATCGCTTGGGTAGTTATCGCTGCCGGCCTGTTGTTTGGCTCAAAGTCACTCGGATGGAACACCTCGAACAACCTCACGCTCCCGGGTACCGGCAGCCAGGACGCAACCAATCTGCTGAACGACCGCTGGCCCGACGCTGCCAACGGCTCGGTCCCGGTGGTCCTCGATGCGCCTGGCGGAAAGCTAATCAGTAACTCGGAGTACACCAGCGCGATCAACCAAACGGTCTCTAACTACCAGAATGATTCCGGCGTTATCGCCGTCGTTAGCCCGCTCGGGACGACACCCCAGTCGCAAGCGCTTAACAGCAAAGATGGGCAGATCGCCGTCATCAGCGTGACGATCAAAGATTCGCCTTCCAACCTCACGATCGATGAAGGCAACCATCTGGTCAACCTCTCGGCACCCGCTACGAAGGCTGGCCTGAAAGTCGGCGTCGGCAGTTACGTCGGCAACGCCGTCTCCAACCCCAACGTTGACTTCAGCGTGATCGTCGGGATCGTCGCGGCAATCATTATTCTGCTCTTCACCTTCGGCACGCTCGTCTCGATGGGACTGCCGATGGTGACAGCACTGATTGGGCTGGTGGCAGGTATCTCCGGCGTCTACCTACTCGGGAATCTCGTCGACGTGCCAACAATCGGGCCAACTCTGGCGATAATGATCGGACTGGGCGTGGGGGTTGACTACGCCCTATTTATGGTCAGCCGACACCGACAGCACGTCGGCATGGGATTGGATTACCCTGAGGCCGCCGCGCGTGCAACGGCTACTGCCGGCGGGGCGGTCGTCTTCGCTGGCTCGACCGTGATCCTGGCGCTGCTCTGCCTCGCCGTAGTGAAGGTCCAAATCCTCTCAGCAATGGGCTACTCGGCTGCGGTCGCGGTGTTATTCGCGATGATCTCAGCGTTGACGCTGATGCCGGCGCTGTTGGCAATCGCTGGCAAGGGGCTCGACCGCCTGGCACTGCCGTTCATATCGATCAGCAAACAAGAGAAAACGGCTGAATCACCTGGCTGGACGGCCTGGGCGAAAACGATCGTGCGCTTCCGGATCCCGGCGGTAATTCTGTCTGTAATCGTCCTCGCAGTACTCGCATACCCGATTAACCAGCTCTACCTCGGGCAACAGGACAACGGTTCATTCCCAACCGACACACAGGCACGAATCTCGTACGACCTGCTCGACCAGGGCTTCGGCGTGGGCGCGAACGCGGGCTTCCTAATTGCGGTCGCGATCAACTCGACGGATCCAAGCACTGTCCAAACACAGCTGAACGACCTGACGACCGCTCTTGCGGGCGCCTCGGGAGTGGCCTCAGCTTCGCCAGCGTCAGTCAACTCAGCTGGGACGGCAGCGACGATCACCGTCACGCCCACCACGGGCCCATCATCGGAAGCTACGTCAACGCTTGTCACCGATCTGCGCAACACGACGATCCCCAACGCCACCAAGGGCACCTCCCTGACCGCTTACGTCGGCGGGCAGACAGCTAGCTACGTCGATCTCGCGACCTTAATCGGGGAGCGTCTTGTCTTGACGATCATCATCGTCGTGTTGCTCGGTTTCATACTGATGACGATGGCCTTCCGCGCGCTCGGGCTGGCACTGATCGCGTCGCTAATGAACTTATTCACGGTCGCTGCGGCTTTCGGAGTCACAACAGCGGTCTTCGAAGTCGGCCGCGGAACCTCGCTGATCGGGCTCAACGGGACAATTCCAGTGGTCAGTTACGTGCCGCTGATGATGTTCGCCGTGCTATTCGGATTATCGATGGATTACAACGTCTTCCTGCTCAGTTCTGTGCGCGAGAAGTGGCTTGCGAAGAAGGACCCGCAAGCCGCGATTATCGAGGGACTCGCGTCGACCGGGAAGATTGTCAGCGCAGCGGCTCTAATCATGACGGCTGTCTTCCTAGCTTTCGTGCTCAATGGCAATCCGATCGTCAAGGAGTTCGGCGTTGGCACGGCCGTAGCGATCATCATCTACGCGACGCTGGTTCGCTGTGTGCTGCTCCCCGCAACCGTCAGCCTGTTCGGTAAGGGAGCTTGGTTCATGCCGCACTGGCTAGATCGACTGCTGCCAAACATCTCGATCGAGGGCGACAAGTACTTCGAGGATTTGGCCGAAAAGGGCGCAAGCAAATAAACACTCGCTGGCATGGCGCCTTCGTCTGCGGCATGATCTAACCCCTTGCTGCAGATTCTTCTCTATGCCGTTGGCTCGGCATTCTTTCCAGCGCTGCTCGCTGGCGTCTCGGTAATTCTTACGCGCGACCGCCCGGCAGCGTTGCTGCTGGCGTTCTACGTCGGCGGGATGGTGGTCAGCATTGGCGTGGGGTTGGCGCTGCTTGAAATCGCCGGCAGCGACGCCAGCTTCGGTAAGTCAAGCGGAAAGTCGGATCCCGTCTTTGAGATTGGCGCAGCAATTTTGGCCTTTGCGCTCGCCTGGCTGACCGGCAGCAAGGCTGGCCGCGCCAAGATTGATGACTGGCGCGGAAAGCGCAAGAGCCGCAAAGAAGCCAAGCAGATCAAGAAGCACGGCGAGGTGCAGGAAGCAAAGGATCCGTGGGCCGTGCGTGTGCTCGACCGCGGCTCGGTAGTACTTGCTCTGGTGGCTGGCATGATCCTTAACCTCCCCGGCCCGTTCTACCTCTTCGCGCTGGCCGACATCGCCGAGGCGAAGTACTCCACGGTCGAGGCGATCATCATCGTCGTCGTCTTCAACCTGATCATGTTCATGCTTGCCGAGGTGCCACTCGTCGGCTACTGGCTCAACCCAGAGAAGACTCAGGACCGCGTTGAGCGATTCTCCACTTGGCTCGAGAATCACGGTCTCCAAATCATCGCGATCTTTGCAGCGCTTTGGGGCCTCAGCTCGCTCGGCAAGGGCATCAGAGACCTCGTCTCCTAGCTCCCGCGGCTGACGGCTGACGCTAGCCGCGGGCGGCGGAACTATGGGCGATCCAGGATTCGAACCTGGGACCTCGTCCTTATCAGAGACGCGCTCTAACCAACTGAGCTAATCGCCCTACGCGAGCTAAGCCTGCACTACGTCATCGCAGGGACTTACCCGTGAGCGCATGATACCGCGCATCGGGCCAGCGGCGACCACCGCGTGGCTCACGCGCCAGCGGTCGAACAGCGATTTAGATTCGCGACCTAAGCCGCTCGATCAGCGCCTCAACGGCTGGATCTGGCTCGCCGATCGCAGGTAACACAAACATGTAGGAGCGAGGAAAACTGAGGCCCTTGATCTCAACTGCGGCGAAGCCTCCATGGGAGAGCTCGCGCTTCGACATCAGCACCGGGGCGCACCGCTCCAGCGCTTCGCGCCGCGCAGCTTCAGGCGTCGCGGCCTCAACGAGTAACGGGGGCAGCTCTAGCCCGCTGTCGCGCAGAACTGTCTCAACCGTCCAACGAGCATTCGATGACGGATCGCGCGCAACCAACTCCGTTGTCAGAAACTTCTCCAGCGATACTGGACTCTTGCGACCGGCCCAGTCGTGATCGAGTGGGACGGCGCAGATGATCTCGTCAGCGCAGAGCAGCAACTCACGCACCCCCGGGTAAGGCGTGTGATGGGGACGGCTGGCGACAAGTCCTAGCTCGGCGCTTCCGTTTGCGACGAGGTCCCTGACGACCTGCGAGTTGGCCGTGACCAATTCAATCGCAAGGTGGTGATACTCGAGCGTTGCTAAGGCCCCCTCCGCGAACGCGTCGGCTGCGCTGTGTGAACAAGCAAGTCGTACCGGCCCCCCGACGCGGCGCAGGCCGACCAAAAGCTCCTCGAGCACCTCCGCTTGGTCGAGCACGCGGCGGGCCTCCTCATAGACACGCCTCCCCGCGTGCGTCAATTTGACTCCCTGCCGCGATCGTTCGAACAGCTGGACCCCAGCCAGCGTCTCGAGGCTTGCAAGCCGCTTCGAAATCGCCGGTTGCGACACGTGGCAGCGGATTGCGGCGCGTCCGAAGCTGCCTAGATCAGCTGCCGCGCAGAACATCCTCAACTCAGTTAGGTCCGGAGATCGGAGCGGCTGCCAAACGGGACTAGAACTCTCGCGATCGGGGTCGGTCATCTCGCCACTATAAGCGAACCGCTCGAAGAGCGCCATAACCGTATGGAATGTAAGCGAGTAGCAACTCGAGGGTTAAAAGGCAGCCAGATACGAGGTTTAGGGCCAGAACAGGCGTACCGTTAAGTAATCACATAATTCTACAAGGGAGTACCTCATGCCCACCATCCCTCAGACAGTTCAACCGTCGCCACCAGACGTCAAGAAAGAGTGGCTAATGGTTGCCGTCGGACTCACCGCGCTGGTCTCAGTGCTGGCCTTGATCGTCGCTCTAGTGGCGTGGTCACAGGCACCGTCAACCGACTCGGTCGGCTCGGGCTCTACGCCAACGACACATGGATCAATGATGGCTCCTGCCGCCGCTGGCGGAACCGGCGCCGCCGCAGTGACGATGGCAAAGCAGAGCGCTGGCGTCTCGGTCGTCGGTGTGACGATGGGTGAGATGTTCATTCACCTGACTGCCAACACCGCAGCGGCTGGGAAGGTCACTTTCAACACCGTTAACAACGGATCGGTTGTTCATGAGATGGTCGTACTTCGCACCGACAAGCCAGCCGACAGTCTCGGCGCCGGCGCACGAGTACCGGAGACCGGATCGATCGGGGAGACCGGCGACGTAAAGGTCGGCGAGAAGAAGAGCGTCAGCTTCAAGATGAAGCCGGGCCACTACGCGTTGATCTGCAACCTCCCGGGCCACTACGCCGGCGGAATGCACGCCGACTTCACGGTCAAGTAACTCGGGCATGGGAAGGCGAGCGCCCCGGTCAGGAAGGCCGGGGCGCTTCGCTGGGCTCGCGCCCAGCGGCTGTCCACCGGTCGGTAGCTTGTGGCAGCTAGGAGAGTCGGCGAGCAGAGATCAAACCGGCGACAAGATCCGCGTCGGCCGCATCTTCGATTGTGATCTCCGCCTTGTAGCTAGTACCACGTGGACGAACCTTGACCTCACGTCCAAACGCTTCGCCAAGGGTTTGAGCAATGCGCTCGCAGGCATCGACTTGATCAGGGTGTACCTCTGACTCCGCGCCCTTACCTGCCTTGCGTCGCTTTCCACCCTCCGCTTGGTTAGCTTTGCGCGCCCGATCCTCAAGCACGCGAACCGACCATCCACCCTCTTTCGCCGAACGCGCGAGCCGGCTGCGATCAGCGTGATCGTCCGCCAAAAGCAGCGCACGGCCATGACCTTCGCTCAGTGCGCCATCTTCGAGCATCGATAGCACCGGGTCCGGCAGGTCGAGAATTCTCAGCAGGTTTGAAATCGCCGAGCGGCTACGCCCAACGCGCCGACCGACCGCCTTCTTAGTCATTCCAAGCTCTTCAACGAGCGCCGCTACAGCGCGTGCTTCTTCGACCGGGTTGAGGTCTGCGCGGGCCATATTCTCAACAATGGCCGCCTCTAGCGCCTCTGTGTCGTCGCGCGACTCAACGATTGCGGGGATCTGTTCGAGGCCAGCGATTTGGGCCGCGCGCCAGCGCCGCTCACCTGCGACTAGTTCATAGCTGCCGCCTGGGAGCGGTCGCACCAGAACCGGCTGCAGCACTCCTTGGTCGGCGAGCGAATCGGCGAGCGCAGAGAGCGCCTCCTCGTCAAAGCGGCGACGCGGCTGGTTCGGGTTTGGGCCGATCAGCTCAACGTTAATTGCACGCAGCTCGGCCGCCGGCTGCCCGTCCTCTGGGCGAAGTTCGAGGATCGCGGCTAGGCCGCGTCCGATTCCAGTATTAGCCACGTGTTGCTACCTCCTGGGCGAGTGCGAAATATGCCTCGGCCCCCGCACAGTGCGGATCGTGATGGATTACGGGGCGGCCATAGCTAGGCGCCTCGCCGACGCGCACATTGCGCGGAATTACAGTCTCAAAGACAAGGTCAGGGAAGTGCTCGCGGACCTCGCGCTCGACGTCACGCGATAGGCGGGTACGGCCGTCATGCATCGTCAGCAGCATTCCAGCGACAACTAGCCGCGGGTTGAGCTCGCGCTGAACTAGGCTCAGCGTGTCGAGCAGTCCGGCAAGCCCTTCTAGCGCGAAGTACTCGGTTTGGACGGGGACAATCACCCGATCAGCAGCGACGAGCGCGTTGATTGTGAGCGGCCCGAGCGACGGTGGGCAGTCGATGATTATGTAGCTGGCCTGATCGCGTAGCGGCGCCAGCGCGTCGCGCAACCGTGTTTCGGAGCCAACTTCACGCGGAAGCTCAACGTTGGCCGCCGCCAAATCGGGATGCGAGGCGAGCAAGCGGAGGTTCTCAACCTCCGTCGGTAGCAGTGCATCAACAGCGGCTACACGGCCGGCCAGAACGTCATAGAGGTTCGGCATCGACAGCTTTGGCGCGCCAAGGCCAACGGTTGCGTTGGCCTGAGCATCGGCATCAACCAGAATCGTTGAGAAACCGGCCTCAGCCACGCAGGCCGCGACATTTACGGCCGTGGTCGTCTTGCCAACGCCGCCCTTCTGGTTCGCAATCGCGTAAATCGTTCCCATCTAGGCCCAAGTTACCGGGCCTGTCGGTCGGTAACGCCGAGTTTCATCAGCAGATTAGTTCGGAGCCGAACTAGCCCTGCTCAGGGCTGTTTTGCGGACAGCGGGCGCTTTTTAGCAATGCCAGGGCGGCGTGGATAGCGACCCGGCGTGGCAGCAAGTTTCTCGCTAATTATCAGCTCTCGGCGATCGGCGCCTCGGACCAAATCGTCGGGAACTGCGATCGCCTGAGGTGGTGCCATCTGTAGCTCTGCCGCCGCGAAGGAGGCGTCGGCGAGCTCGTCACCGGTCAAACTCCCCTTCCATGCGACCAGCGAGCCGCCGACCCTAAGCAGCGGCGCGGCGTACTCGAGCAGAATCGAGGTTGGGGCTAAAGCTCGCGAGGTCACCACATCCTGCTCGCGCGCTTCCAGCGCCCAAAGTTCAGCCCTTTCGGCGACAACCGCAACATTATCGAGCGTCATCGCATCCGCTGTTTCGCGCAAAAAGTCGGCTTTGCGGGCGGCGCTCTCGACCAGCGTTAACTGTGCCTCTGGCAGCGCAACCGCAAGCACGAGACCAGGAAAACCACCACCGGAGCCGAGATCAGCGATGGTTGAGGCGGCGCGCAGCTGCGGGATTTCGAGGCCGGCTAGCGAATCGGCGATGTGAAGCTCGACTGCTGCGTGGGGGTCGCGGACGTTGGTCAGCGAGCTGGGGCCAGTCAAGACCAACTTCAGCAGCGCATTGAGCTTCTCGGCGCTGCGCGGCGGCAGCTCGAACCGGTCTGTCAATTCGCGGCAACGCTCGGCAACGGTCACAGCAGTGAAGCTAGCGCCATCGTGCGTTTCACGTGGAACGCACGGCCCGTCGACGCTAAGGAATTACGGGCGTAATCACGAGGTAGCGGCGCGGCTCGTCGCCTTCGCTATGCGTGTCAACGTCCTCGCGGTCGCGCAGATGCTGGTGAACGATCCGCCGCTCGGCCGCATTCATCGCCGGGAGGTCGACAGGGTTCTCATCGCTCAGCGCCTTCTCGGCAGCCTCTTCGGCCTGCTGCTCAAGCTGTTCACGGCGGCGGGCGCGATACCCCTCAGCGTCAATCTCAACGCGAATGCGCTCATCGTCGCCGGCATCCCGCTGAATGATCCTGGTCGCAAGATGCTGAACCGCATCGATCGTCTGACCGTGCTTGCCGATGAAGAGTCCGAGATCATCGCCATGAAGCGTCCCAGTGACCCCATCGTCAGTTAGGTCGACTTCGATCTCAGCGTCGAGGTCGAGCGCGTCGACAATCTGTTCCAACAACTCAAGTGTCCGCTCCTGTGCCTCTTCAGGTGTAGCCATTAGCTCCTCTTCCCGGAACGCTTCTTCTTCTTCTTAGCCGCCGGCGGCGCCGCAGTTGTCGAACCGCTGCTTGAACCGCCGCCAGCGCTTGCGCCAGCGGTCGCAGCCGCAGTCGGCAGACCATCGGGGTTCCCGCCCAGCCAGGGCGGCAACTGGCCGGTGGCTCTCTTTAAGAAGTACTGCTGGCCGACGGTCCAAAAGTTGGTCGTGATCCAGTAGACCATCAGACCTGCGGGGAAGCCCTTGATGAAGAAGACGAAAACGAACGGAAGCGCGATCATGATGATCTTCTGGTTGCGGTCTGAAGTAACTGCCATCAGAACGCTCGAAAGCAGCTGCGAGCCAACGTAAAGAACCAGCAGCAGGATCAGCACCCAGCCGACTGAAGGGGCGGTCAGATCAGGGATGAAGAGGAACTTCGCCGAGCCAGGATCGACCGCCTGGCAGTAGGTGTTGTCGATCCCAGTAGGAGGTGAAGCTGCCTTCCCGACTGCAAGAATCGCGCTCTCGGGCCCACAAATATCGATCTTGAGGTTCTTCCTCAACATGTAGAAGAGGCTGATGAATACTGGGATCTGTGCGACTAGGGGGAGGCAAGAGCCAAACGGGTTGACCTTGTTCTCCTGGTAGAACTTCATCATCTCCTGGTTGAGGCGCTGCTTGTCGTCCTTGTACTTCGCCTGTAGCGCCTTGATCTGAGGAGAAAGAGTCTGCAGCGCCTGCATCGAACGGAACTGCTTGATGGTGAGCGGCAGCAACACGAGTCGAACGACGATCGTCAAAGCAATGATCGCTGTACCCCAAGCGAGCCCAACTGAATCGTGGAAGAAGAGGATGATCGCCTGGAAGATCGCGATGACCGGCCCAAGGATCGTCTGAATTATGTTGGCGGCGATGAAAGGCATCAAGAATTAGTGGGCGGCGTGGGAGTCGGTAGTTGGGGCATTACGATGGCGAAAGAGGCTCTGATCACTGACCGGGTCGAACCCGCCGTGACTGAATGGGTTACAGCGGAGTAGCCGCCACGCGCCTAGAACCAGCCCGCGAAGTATGCCGTACTCGGCGATCGACTGCGCGGCGTAGGACGAACAGGTCGGTTCGTACTTGCAGCGCCGGGGAATCGCCGGCGAGATCAAGCGCTGGTAAGCAACAATTGGAGCCGCTGCCGCGCGGCGGATAGCGGAAGCCACTACTCGCCCTGCTTTGCAGATTGTGCGATCAGCTCTTCAAGCTCTCGCTTGACTCCGTCGAGCCCTTCGCGCTCACAAAGCTCTCCAGAACCGGTCCGTGCCACGACGACAACATCGACGCCAGGATCGAAGCTGTCAACCATCTGATCGACTGCGTTACGGAGCAATCGCTTCACTTTGTTGCGCTCAACGGCGCCGCCAACTTTGCGCGAGACGCTAAGGCCGAGCCTTGGACTCTCGTGGAGCTCCGAGCCGTCGGCCCGCGGAAAGAGGTGGAGAACGAAGTAACGTCCGCCAAACGAGCGGCCCTGCCGGTAGACACGCTCAAAGTCAGCGCTGCGGGAGAGCCTCCGCGGTCGCCGACGGGGTGCGCGCGCCGGGGAATCCACGCTCAGACGGTGAGCCGCTTGCGACCCTTGTCGCGGCGGCGCTTGAGCAGTGCTCGGCCTGCACGTGTGCTCATCCGTCCACGAAATCCGTGGGCGCGGGCGCGCTTGCGCTTCTTGGGCTGGTAGGTCCGCTTCATCTCGCGATGGAGCATAGCCGTCCGCGACCAATAGTCGCGCCACGCAAAAGCCTTTGTCGCCAAATGCGAACTTAGCCTGCGCCGCGGGGTGGCGCTCACCCGGCCCTCTGCTAGCTTGCCCGCAAGGCTGTGAAGCTCGAAAAACGACGCCGAAAGTACAAGATCACCAGTCCAGACAATTGACCAACGCAAGCGCTGAAAATACCTGGAAGCAAATCTCCGAAGAGCTCCGTTCGGCCGTAGGAACAAGCCTTTTTGACGTTTGGCTGGCTCCTTTGAAGCTAGCTAGCCTCGATGGCAACCAGCTGCTACTCGAAGCTCCCGCTGCTTCGCGCTCGTGGGTAAACGACCGCTTTGGCGAGGTCCTCAAAGCCTCAGCTAGGACCGTAATCGGAGACGACGCTGAGGTCCAGGTAAGCGCCGCGGGCGAGCGATCGCAAACCACAGCCACCGAGCAACGCGATTCCACGCCGAGCAGCGACCTGAACCCAAAGTATTGCTTCGAGCAGTTCGTCATCGGCAACGGCAACAGGCTCGCTCACGGCGCCGCCCTTGCTGTGGCGGAGAACCCAGGCACTGCATACAACCCTTTGTTTATCTGTGGTCCACCGGGAGTCGGCAAAACGCACCTGCTCCACTCAATCGCTGACTACGCGACACGCCACGGAAACAGCTTACGAGTCCAGCTGACTGGTGCAGAATCGTTTGCGAACGAGTTCATCTCGGCGCTCCGGGGTGGCGACATCAATGCCTTCAAGGCGCGCCACCGCGAGGCTGATCTAGTACTCGTTGACGACGTTCAGTTTTTGATGGCGAAAGCAAAGACTGAAGAAGAATTCTTCCACACCTTCAATGCACTTCGTGAAAGTGGGGCGCAGATAGTCCTCACTTGCGATCGACCTCCCAGCGACTTAGACCGCCTGGAGGAAAGACTCCGGGACCGCTTTGATTCAGGGCTAGTGGCGAATATCAGCGCCCCAGACCTAGCCACCCGCGTAGCTGTTCTGAAAGCCCGCGCCAAACTCGATCAGCTCGTTATAGACGACCACGGCGTATTGGAACTAATCGCGACTCGCGTCGAGCGCAACCTTCGAGCTCTCGAGGGAGCTCTGATACGAGTAGTTGCCTATGGCTCACTTAGCGGGCGGGCGATAACTGAAGCACTAGCCGAAGAAGTTCTCGATGGATTGTTTCCCCAGAAGCGTCACGACGGCCGGCCGAATAAACCATCAGTCGAAGAGATTAGAGACGCAGTAGGTAAGCATTACGAAGTGAGCGTTACTGAGCTCTGTTCTTCAAGTAGAGCTGCAACGATCCTTTGGCCTAGGCAAGTTGCCATGTACTTAGCTCGGGAGCACAGCGGGGAAAGCCTTACAAAGATCGCCGGCGCCTTCGGAGGTCGTAACCACACGACTGCCCTGAATGCTTGCAAGAAGGTTGAGCAGACGATTGCGGCAATTCCAGAGAAGCAGAGTGATGTCGACCAGATAACTGGCCTACTGTTCAAAACCAACAATGAAACACGGATTGACCGGAGCTAGTGACAGACTCAGAGAGTTGTGCACAAACGGCAATTTCTAACTTCGCCGCAATGAGCAGGGATATTGCCCTTCAAACAGCTTTAAACACCTCTTACTACAACTAGACCTTTACTAAGGATTGTCATCTTGAAGATCTCATCGTCAACTTCTGAATTGCTTCACCACCTTCAGACTCTTGCGCGCGTAGCTTCAACGCGAAGCGCCATTCAAGCCTTGTCGGGGGTCCGGATCGTCGCTGAAACCGATTCAATCGAGCTCCAGGCAACAGATACAGAGCTTTCTATTCGAGTACCCCTCACGGGCAAGGTCGAGAGTCCAGGATCGGTTGTCCTTCCAGCTCGCCTGCTACTTGAAGTCGTACGCCAACTCGGCGCCCCCGAGGTAACGCTAGAACTGCGTACCGACGAACAGGACGTAGAAGTTCAGTCCGGTACGGCCCAATATCACCTACGTACCCTTCGCCTCGAAGATTTTCCAGAGCTGCCATCAGCAGGCGGCGACACTCAGCTAGCAATGCCCGCCGCGGCCTTTATTGAAACGATCGCTCGCGTCTCACGCTCAGCTTCGCGTGATGAGACGCGGCCAATACTCACCGGCGTTCTCGTCTCTGCAAGCGGGAACGAACTACGGATGGTCGCGACCGACTCGTACCGGCTGAGCGTCAAGGAGACGGCGCTAGAGCAACCACTGAAGGAAAGCTTTGAGGCCAACGTGCCGGCCCGAGCACTCGAAGAGCTAGCCCGCCTTGTTGAGCCAGAGACGGAGTCGATTTCTATTGGCGTGAGTGCGAACCAGGTTGTATTCGAGGTCGGCGCTGTCGCGCTCTCCTCACGCCTGATTGACGGACAGTTCCCCAACTATCAGCAGCTTCTTCCCGACGCGTTTGAGCACGAGCTGACGATCTCAACCGAAGAGTTCCTCACGGTTGCACGCCGGATCTCGCTGTTGGCGCAGAAGAACGCGCCGCTTCGCCTCTCATTCACGGAAGGCGAGCTGACACTTTCCGCGCAGACTCCCGATGTTGGCGAAGCGAAGGACACACTTCCGGTTCCGTTCGCGGGCGAACCAATGGAAATCGGCTTCAACCCTGAGTTTCTCGTTGCCGGCCTCGAGAGCACCACTGCTAGCGATGTGATTTTGAAGATCATCAACCCGCTCCGTCCGGGACTTATCGTTTCAGGCGATGGCAGCGGCTTCTTGTATCTGATTATGCCGATCCGCTTGAACGTGTAATGAACCTGATCCGCAGGCTTCGCGTGCGCGACGTGCGCTGCTATGAGTCGGCTGAGATCACACTAGGCGAGCGTCTGACCGTCATCTATGGCGCCAACGGTGCTGGTAAGACGAATCTGCTCGAGGCGCTCTACTTTGGCTGCACAGGCCGCTCCTGCCGCACCTCTAACGACCGCGAGTTCGTCCGTTTCGATCAGAGTGCTGCGCGGGTCGAGTTTGAGCTCGATGGTGACGATGGCGCGCACGAGCTAGCTGTTGGCTTTGAGCCTGGTCAGCCGCGTCATGTGACAGCGGACGGTGGCCCCGTCGAGCGGCTCTCCGAGGTTCCATTTCGACCACTGGCTTGCGTCTTCCTACCCGATCGCTTGGAGCTGATTAAGGGTTCGCCGGCGTTGCGGCGCGATCACCTCGATCAACTAATCGCTGGGCTGTGGCCAGCTCGCGCGCATGTCCGCCGCGATTACGGGCAGGCGCTGGCTCAGCGCAACGCCTTGCTGGCACGGATTCGTAGCCAGGGCGTTGACCCAAGCGAACTTGACGTTTGGGATCTTGAGTTAGGCCGCCACGCGATCGCGTTGAGCGCCGAGCGAGCCCGTGCGGTCGGGCTTGTCGGTCCGCCAGCGCAGGAAATAGCCGACGAATTAGGCCTACCGGGTGGTTTGGAGCTTCGCTACCGCCCCCGCAGCAAGGCTGACAGCGCCGAAGCGTTCGCGGCTGAGCTGCTAGAGCGCCGTGGCTCAGACCTTGAGCGAGGATTCAGTGGCCACGGACCGCATCGCGACGAGCTGCTGCTGAGCCGTGATGGGCGCGAGCTGCGGGTCTACGGGTCGCAGGGAGAGCAGCGTGTAGCGCTTTTGTCGCTGCTGTTGGCTGAGCGCGAAGTGCTCGCAAGCGAGCGTGGACAGACGCCACTTCTGCTGCTCGACGACGTGATGAGCGAGCTTGATGCGGAGCGGCGCGAGCGTCTCGTCGCGCGGATTACCGCGTCGGGCCAGTCGGTCGTGACTACAACCGAGCTCGAGCACGTACCGACCGCCGAGGAGTTGGACGTCGCACGCGTCGAGGTCAGTGGCGGCGTTGTGCACCAAGAGGTGAGCGCGTGAGTCGCCGACGTCGCGCGCCGCGCAACGCGGCAGGGTCGATTCGGGAGTTAGCTGATCGGCTAGCTCCGGCGACAACGCTGGCGCAGATCCAACGGCACTGGCCGGTGGCGGTCGGCGACGCTGTCGCGGCTCAAGCGATGCCGACCGGTGAGGCCGCAGGGGTGCTGACAGTAACCTGTTCGAGTGCCGTCTGGGCGCAGGAAATTGACCTAATGAGTGTCACATTGATTGCGTCTTTGAACAACGCTCTTGGCGCCGATCAAGTGGTCTCGTTGCGCTGCCAAACGGTGGCCGCGAAGAGCTGGTCGCACGAGAGTGCGCAGTAAGCCGCAATCTGGGTGACATAAGGCTGCCGATCGGCCGATATTTACGGGCTTTTTTGCCCTATGGCAGGCGCCAATCTAGCCCCTCTGACTGCTATTGTTCTGGATACCAAATGTAGAGGCCTCGATCCCGCGAAAACGCCGCAGGAATCGGGGTTTTTGCCCGTTATCGGAGCCAAATGACCAAAGCTGACAAAAGTTCGAGCAAGGACGCCACGAAATCGAAGACGACCGGTAGCTATGGCGCCTCCGATATTACGGTCCTTGAAGGGCTCGAAGCGGTCCGCAAACGGCCAGGAATGTACGTCGGCTCAACCGGTGTTCGCGGACTCCACCACCTTGTCTACGAGGTCGTCGATAACTCCGTTGACGAGGCACTAGCCGGCCACTGCGATTCGGTCTCGGTAACGATCCACGCTGACAACTCGGTAACGGTTGTTGACGACGGTCGAGGCATTCCGGTTGAGATGCACAAGAAGGAGAAGAAGCCGGCCGTTGAGGTTGTGCTGACCGTCCTTCACGCCGGCGGTAAGTTCGGCGACGGCGAGGGCTACAAGGTCTCCGGCGGTCTGCATGGTGTCGGCGTCTCCGTCGTTAACGCGCTCAGCGAAGAGCTTGCGATCGACGTCAGCCGTGAAGGCTTCCACCACACGCAGAACTATGCCCGCGGCGCTCCGCTGGCCCCACTGGAGAAGGGCGGCCCAACAGATCAGACGGGCACCTCGATCACATTCCTTCCCGACGCCAGCATCTTTGACGAGACTGAATTTGACTTCTCCATTCTCGAACAGCGCCTGCGTGAAACTGCCTTTCTAACTCGCGGCCTGAAGATCTCATTGACCGACGAGCGCGGCATCGGCGCGACTGTCGAGTTCTGTTACGAGGGCGGGATCAAGGACTTCGTCTCGTACTTGAATGAGAACAAGGAGCCGATTCACCCCAAGGTCGTCTACTTCTCAGACGAGGGTGAAGAGGGTGCAGTCGAATGCGCGCTGCAGTGGAACGCCTCCTACCAAGAGTCGGTCTTCTCGTTCGCCAACAACATCAACACGCACGAAGGCGGCTCACACCTCTCAGGGCTCCGCTCAGCGTTGACGCGGACGCTGAACAAGTACGCGCGCGATAAGGGCGAACTCAAAGAGAAGGACGACAACCTCAGCGGCGAGGATGTTCGCGAGGGTCTAACCGCGGTGCTCTCGGCGAAGTTGACCGACCCGCAGTTCGAAGGTCAGACGAAGACGAAGCTCGGAAACCCCGGTATGCAGGGCTTCGTCGAGGGGATCGTCAACACCAAGCTGGCTGAGTTTCTCGAGGAGAATCCGGCAGACGCGAGGGCGATCATTCGCAAAGCGGTTCAAGCAGCCCAGGCGCGCAGCGCAGCCCGCAAGGCCCGCGACCTGACGCGCCGCAAGAGCGCACTCGAAAACTCACGCCTGCCAGGCAAGCTGGCTGATTGCTCGGTTAAGGATCCCTCGCTCGCCGAGATCTTCGTAGTCGAGGGCGACTCCGCCGGTGGCTCGGCAAAACAGGGCCGTGATCGCAATACGCAGGCAGTGCTGCCGCTGCGTGGCAAGATCCTCAACGTCGAGAAGGCGCGGATCGACAAGGTGCTTCAAAACGCCGAAGTCCAGGCCCTGATCACAGCGATCGGAACCGGCATCGCGGGCGAGTTCGACCTCGAAAACGCCCGTTATCACAAGGTTATTTTGATGACCGACGCCGATGTTGACGGCGCTCACATCCGCACATTGATTCTGACGCTGTTGTTCCGCGAGATGCAGCCGCTGATCGACGCCGGATTCGTCTACATCGCTAAGCCGCCGCTCTACAAGATCAAGAAGGGTTCGCAGGAGCGCTACATCGAGAACGACGCTGAGCTCGAAGAGGTGCTGCTGGCCGACACGTACGAGAAGTTTGAGATCACCGACCGTGACGCGAAGAAGGTCAAGCTGACCGAAGCCAAGTGGCAGTCGTACCGGCGCAGCATGCGTCGTTACGAGCAGCTCTCAGCCGCGCTGAGGGCTCGTCACGGCGAGGACATGGTCCGCTTCCTTGAAGAGTCGGCGTTGCTCGGCGACGGGATCGCAAGCTCGAAGGACGCGATCAAGCTGCTCAGCGCCAAGGACGCAGAGCTGGGCGTGCTAACGACCGAACTCGAGTCGAGCGACGACGGAATCCTCTTGATTCGATCGGTAGAGAAGGGCAGCGGCCTCGCCCGGACCCACCGGATGCCGGTTGAGCTCTTCGACAGCGCCGAATACCTTGGCCTGCTGAAGCTCCATGCTGAGATCGTCAAGCTGACCGGGAACGGGCCGTTTATCGTGCGCCTCGGCGACCGTGAGGAGATCGCTCAGACCTTCGAATCGCTCGGTCTCGCTGTGATGTCGGTAGCGCAGAAGGGCGTCCAACTGAGCCGCTTCAAGGGCCTCGGCGAGATGAACGCTGAGCAGCTGCGCCAGACGACGATGGATCCCGCCACGAGGACGCTGCAGAAGGTGTCGATTGCCGACGCTGTCGCAGCCGACGAGATCTTCTCGATGCTGATGGGCGACGTCGTTGAACCGCGTCGCAACTTCATTGAAGACAACGCCCGCGACGTCGTAAACCTCGACGTCTAATGACCGCACGGGCCGGAGAGGACAACTAGATGGCTTCCGCAGATGTGTTGAGTGATCGCTTCGAGCCACGCGCGCTCGAAGACGAGATGAAGACCGCGTATCTCGACTACGCGATGTCGGTGATCGTTGGCCGTGCGCTGCCTGACGTCCGCGATGGGCTCAAGCCTGTACATCGCCGTGTCCTTTACGGGATGTCGGAGCTGGGCCTCGGCCCGACCCGCGGCTACTCCAAGTGCGCCCGCATCGTCGGCGAGGTGATGGGCAACTTCCACCCACACGGCGACTCCGCGATCTACGACGCGCTCGTACGTATGGCGCAGGACTTCTCGATGCGCTACCCACTCGTCGACGGCCAGGGCAACTTCGGCTCCGTAGATGACGATCCAGCCGCGGCGATGAGGTACACCGAGGCGCGAATGACGCGTCTGGCGACCGAGATGCTGCGCGATCTCGACATGGACACCGTCGATTTCGTACCGAACTACGACGGCCGCACGCAGGAGCCGACGGTGATGCCGGCGCGCTACCCAAACCTGCTCGTGAACGGCTCCTCGGGAATCGCTGTCGGCATGGCGACGAACATCCCGCCGCACAACCTTGGTGAGGTGATTGCCGCGACGATCGCGCTGATCGACGACCCCGACATCTCGCTCGACGGGCTGATGAAGCACGTCAAGGGCCCCGACTTCCCGACAGGAGGCACGATCCTTGGCGTTCAGGGGATTCGCGATGCCTACGAGACCGGTCGTGGCCGCGTTCGTGTGCAGGCCAAAGCGCACATTGAGCCGCTCACGCAGGGCAAAGAGGCGATCGTCGTCACCGAGCTTCCATACATGGTCAAAAAGGGCGGCGAGGGCGGCCTGATTCAGAAGATCGCTGCTCTCGTCCACGAGAAGAAGATTCCCGACATCACAGACCTGCGCGACGAGTCAGACCGCAACGGTATGCGGCTCGTAATTGAGCTCAAGCGTGACGTAATTCCAAAGGTCGTGCTCAACCAGCTCTACAAGCACACCTCGATGCAGTCGACCTTCGGCGTCAACACCGTCGCGCTTGTTGACGGCGTGCCACGGACGCTCTCGCTGCGCGAGGTACTGACTGCCTACGTCGCCCACCAACGCCAGGTCGTCGTTCGCCGTGCCAAGCACGAGCTCGGCATCAAGGAGGCGCGCGCGCACATCCTGCTCGGTCTGTTGATCGCGCTCGACAACCTTGACGCCGTGATCAAGCTGATCCGCGCCGCGCCGGACCGCGACGTTGCGCGCGAGAAACTAGTCAAGGACTTCAAGCTCTCGGCAATTCAGGCCAGCGCGATCCTTGAGCTTCGTCTCGCGCAGCTGACCGCACTCGAATCCGACGCGATCAAGAGCGAGCACGACGACGTTATGGAGCGGATCCGAGAGCTCCGTGAACTTCTCGGCAGCGAGCAGGCCGTCCTCAACCTGATCAAGGAAGAGCTCAGCGAAATCAACGAACGCTTCGCCGACGAACGGCGCACACTGATCTCGCAGAGCGAAGACGAGATCGACATCGAGGACCTGATCGCCGACCAGCAGATGGTGATCACGATCACGCAGACCGGCTACATCAAGTCGCTACCGCTAGGCACTTACCGCCAGCAGCAGCGCGGCGGCCGCGGCGTCA
>CAIJLJ010000148.1 GCA_903821395.1 uncultured Solirubrobacterales bacterium
CTCGGAGACGTGATGAAAGAATCGGCACGGATCGCGCTGACATACGTCCGCGCCCACGCCGACGAGCTCGGAATTCCCGAAGGCGCATTCGAGAAGCGTGAGTTCCACGTCCACGTGCCAGCAGGCGCAACGCCGAAGGACGGCCCCAGCGCCGGAATCGCAATGACGACCGCGTTGGCATCGCTACTAACCGGCCGCGCCGTTCGCCATGACGTAGGGATGACAGGCGAGATCACGCTGCAGGGCCGAGTGCTGCCGATCGGCGGACTGAAGCAGAAGGCGCTCGCCGCCCATGCCGCGGGCCTGACCGACGTGATCCTGCCGGAACGCAACCGCGGCGACCTTGACGACATCCCCGAAGAGGTCCGCGAACAGATGAACTTCCACCCCGTGATGACGATCGACGAGGTGCTTGAACTGGCGCTTGAGCCGGCCGTCAAAGCAGCCAAGTTGTAACGGGACCGAAGCGATCAGGGATGACTGCCGCTGAGCCGCGGATAACCGATACGGTTCGGGGCGATGCAGTCGGCGAACCCGCTCAACCCACAGATGGCGGAGCACATTGAGCTCCAGACAGAGACTTGGGGGCCAGACTTCTTCTGGCACCAGGTTCGCTGGATGGCTGTCAATGATCATCTACCTTCCGATGGCAGCTTTGGACTGGTTGACGTCGGTGCCGGCGCTGGCTTCGCGGGCCAGTTTCTTAGCGTGGATCACCCAGCCGCCAACTATTCGTTCATCGAGCCTGCCGCCGAGCTGGAAGCGAAGCTGGAGCAGCGTTGGGGAACTGAAGCGAACCGCAAGGGTGCCACCAGCTTCGATGATTCGCACTTCGTCTGCATGCTTGACGTGCTCGAACACATCGACGACGACCAAGGCTTCCTAGACGACCTGGCAAAGAAGATGGCGCGTGGGGACCGACTGATCATTCTGGTCCCAGCACTCCAGTCTCTCTGGTCGCAGTGGGATGTGAGCGGTGGCCACTTCCGACGCTATGACAAGGCGATGATCGAAGCTCTTGTCACGGCGCTGCCATTTGAGATTGAGGAGCAGGCTTACCTCTTCCCAGAGATGCTGCCGGCTGCTTGGCTGCGGAGCTGGAGAAGCAGCCGAGGGAAGCATCTCGGCGACTTCAATTCGCCACCTTCGATTCCGCCGTGGGCGAACAAGGCGCTAACCGGGCTAGGTGCCGTAACGGTGAGGCTAAGGCGCGCCGTTCCACGCGGCACTTCGCTGATCGCCGTGCTCAAGCGCACCTGAGGAGCCGCCAACAAGTCTTGCGGAACAAATTCTTGCGATTTGCAGGAGTTCCGTCCGCCGCGGCGGTCATTCTGCGGTTCGTGGCGATCGACCGACAGGTGATCTACGCAAGTTCAATCTCCCGGCGCGAAGTACGCCGGCGCCAAGCACGTCGCCGCGGCGAGCTGCTCGGCCCAAGGCTTGCCTTGATCGCAGCCTGCGGCTCAGGCTTTGCAGTTGCTGTGATTGCTGTTCAGCAGATTCTCTAGCGCGGCGAGCAACCGCCCGCCGTTCCGCCCGCGGGCGAGTAAAGTCGCCCCACAATGGACGCTGATCACGGAAGCCAAGCTGAGCGCCTGCGCGCGCAGATTCTCGAATTGGTTGGCGAGTACCACCTCGCCGCATTCCCCGAGGCTGAATTCACGCCTGGAACGAGCCCGGTCTTGGTCTCTGGCAGGGTCTTTGATCAGGCTGAGGTTAAGGCGCTCGTTGACTCCTCACTCGACTTCTGGCTGACGACCGGCCGCTACGCAGCCGAGTTTGAGCGGCGCTTCGCAAAGGAGCGCTTTGGCCGCCGCCACACAATCCTCGTCAACAGCGGCTCGTCGGCCAACCTCATTGCCTTCTCAGCGCTTACATCGGTCAAGCTCGGTGACCGGCGAATCAAACCAGGCGACGAAGTGATCACCGTCGCGACCGGCTTCCCGACAACGATCAACCCGATCACAAACAACAAACCAGCCA
>CAIJLJ010000149.1 GCA_903821395.1 uncultured Solirubrobacterales bacterium
GCATACGAGATCGAGTAATGTGACTGGAGTTCAGACGTGTGCTCTTCCGATCTGCGTATAAAACCACATTTCGGCGATGTTGGCGCCGGTTCGCTCAGCGCAGGTCGGCGCGCCGCAGTTTGCCGCTGTTGGTCTTCGGCAGCTCGTCTACGAAATCAATGATTCGCGGGTACTTGTAGGGCGCGGTCTGCTCTTTCGCGTACTGCTGCAGCTCGGTTACGAGTTCGTCTGAAGCGGTGAAGCCTTCGCGCAGCACGACCACAGCGCGCACGACGGCGCCGCGCTCCTCGTCCGGCGCAGCCACGGCCGCCACGTCGGCCACGGCTGGGTGTGTGAGCAGCGCCGACTCAACCTCAAACGGGCCGATTCTGTAGCCGGCCGAGATGATCACGTCGTCGGCGCGGGCGTCGAAGCAGAAGTAGCCGTCTTCTTCGTGCGCTTCGTCGCCGGAGTGCCACGGGCCGCCCTGCTGGCGGTCATCGATCTCCCAGCCGCCGTCCACCTGGCGCGCGCCTTCGCCGATGTAGCCGAGGAAGAAGGTCGGCTCGCTTAAGGGATCGAGCACGATCTCATCGTTCTCGATCCAAAGTTTGATCCCCGGCAGCGGCTTACCCATCGCCCCGGCAGGTGGCTCGCCGTCGCCCGGCGCGTGGCCGATCGAATGGCCGGTCTCGGTCTGGCCGTAGCCGTCGCGAATCCAAACTCCGGTTGCCTCGTGGTAGGCGCGCAGGATCTCAGGGTTGAGCGGCTCGCCGGCCGCGACCATTGAGCGAAGAGAGGCGACCGGTCGCGGCGAGGAGCGCTTTGCGATCACGCGGAACTCTGTCGGCACCATGCAAAGCACGTTCACCTGCTCGGCTTCGATGATCGCCAGCCGCTCTTCCGGATCGAAGCGCGCGTCGTGCAGCAGCGCCGCAGCGCCGGTGATCCAGGGCGCAATGAATACGTTGCGCGCCGACTTGCTCCAGCCGGTCGCCGCGGTGCACCAAACGAGCTCGCCGGGCCGCGCGCCAAGCCAGTGCTCGGCCTGGAGCTTCTGCGCCGGCAGGTAGCGCTGGCCGTGAACCACGCCCTTCGGCTCACCCGTGGTGCCGCTCGTAAAGGTGATCAGGCACGGCTCGTCGCCTTCCAGCTCCGCAAACTCGGGCGCGTCCGCGGCGCGCGCTGGGTCGGTCACTCCCTCGTCATCAACCCAGATGATCGGGCAGGGAGGGGAGGAGGCTTCAAGCACTTCGCGGTTGCGCTCATCGGCCACGATTGCCGCCGGCGCGGTCATCTCAAAGCGAAGCTTCAGGTCATCGGCGCGAAGCTGCTCGGAGCAGGCCAGCGCCACGAAGCCGGAGCGGAAGCAGGCAACCATCGCCCAAACCCACTCCGGCCGGTTGCCGATCATCGTGATCACAACGTCGCCGCGCTTCACGCCAGCGTCGCTCAGCGCCGCAGCAACTGCCGCCGATCGCTCCGTGGAATCGCCAAAAGTCCATTCGCGCCGCGAGCCGTCGCGGGCAAGTTCAATCATTGAGAGGCTCTCGGCAGGCATTGCTGCCACCACGTCACGGGCGAAGTTCATCGCCGCCCAGTATGGCGGCAAAGTTGCGTCTAGGCGCGGCCGCTAATCCAGCATCGGCGCTGTTGCGTATCCTTCTAACAAGTCAATCTTGAGCCAAGAAGGGTGTCCAAACATGGCCATTGCCGTTCCATTTGAAGAGAAGACAGACGAGCAGCAGGCGATCACCGAGATGGTGCGTCAGTTTGCCGACGAGCAGATCCTCCCCAACGCTGAACATTTCGACCACGAGGACGAGTTCCCGGCCGAAATCGTTGAGCAGATGAAAGAGCTCGGCCTCTTTGGCGTAACGATCCCTGAGGAGTACGGCGGCATGGGGCTCGACCTCACGACCTACGTGATGATCGTCGAAGAGCTCAGCCGCGGCTGGATCTCAATCTCCGGAATCATCAACACCCACTTCATTGGCTCCTACCTACTGATGAAGTACGGCACCGATGAGCAGAAGGAGAAGTACCTGCCACGGATGGCGACCGGCGAGATCCGCGCCGCCTTCTCTCTCTCCGAGCCAGAGATGGGCTCCGACGTTCAGGCGCTGAAGACAAACGCGAAGAAGGACGGCGACTACTACGTGATCAACGGCCAGAAGATGTGGGTCACCAACGGACTCCGCTCTGACCTCGTCTTCGTCCTCGTCGTCACCGACTCGGACGCTGAGAAGCGCCACCAGGGCATGACCTGCTTCATCGCTGAGAAGGTTGGCGGCGAGCATGAGAACACAGGTGACTACGCCGGCCTACACGTGCCACCGGTGCTTAAGAAGATGGGCTACAAGGGCGTTGAGTCCACTGAGCTCGTATTCGACGGCTACCGCTGCCCGGCCGAGAACATTCTCGGCGGCGAGGATGCAGGACTGAACAAGGGCTTCGCGCAGATGATGGACGCGCTCGAAGTGGGCCGCGCCAACGTCGCCGCTCGCGGAGTCGGCATCGCCCAGCGCGCGCTTGAGCTTGCGCTGCGTTACAGCCAGGAGCGCAAGACCTTCGGCAAGCCGATCTGTGAGCACCAGGCAATTCAGTTCAAGCTCGCCGACATGGCTACACAGGTCGAGGCAGCAAGGCTGCTGACGATCCGCGCCGCCCGCCTCAAGGATGCCGGCGAGCGCTCCGAGATGGAAGCCGGGATGGCGAAGCTCTTTGCCTCCGAGGCCGGTCGCTTCTGCGTCGAGGAGTCGTTCCGCATTCACGGCGGTTACGGCTACTCGAAGGAGTACGAGATCGAGCGTCTATACCGCGACGCGCCACTGCTGCTGATCGGTGAAGGCACCTCCGAGATCCAGCGCATGGTGATCGGTAAGACGCTGCTGCAGCGCCACAAGATCTGAGCCAAGAAGAACCCACAAAGACGCGCTGGCACACGCCACTTGCGCGGCAGTACCCGCGCAACGTTGCGAGTGCTACCTATGGGCTGATCATTGCCGCTTCGGTGATCGCGGCCTCCGACCCGGCGACCGGAGATCACGCTGCCGCTGTCGCGGAGGCAATGGTCTTCACCGTGCTGGCGTTCTTTGCGGCTCACGTTTACGCGCTGCTGCTTGGCGACTGGAGTAGCAAGCAACGGGCTCCCGGTTCGCGCGACATCAAGGCGATGGTGCTCGCGCAGTCGCCGATGATCACGGTGGTTTCAGTGCCGCTAGTGATTCTTCTGCTCGCTGTAGCCGAAGTATTGCCTGATCAGACGGCAGTAAATCTCGCGCTTTACGCCTGCGTTGGCGAGCTCGCCGCCACCGCTTGGTACGCCTCGCGCGGGGCTGGTGCGTCGCGCTCACTCAGTCTGATCGCGGTTTCCGTGGCGATCGCCATAGGTATCGCAATCATCGCGATGAAGGCAGCGCTTCACTGAGTAGGTAGGCTGAACGTATGTCCGGTGACGCACGAACATTGATAGCCAAGGCGGCTAACGACGTTGTCGAGCAGGTGCCTGCGTTGGCGCCGCTGAAGATCGTGATCGACGTGCAGCTGCAGGGCCGTGGCGACCTCCAAGTCTTTCGCCTCGAGATGCCGCAAGCAGAGGTAACGAAGGACGTTGCGACCGACGCCAAGATTCATCTGGCGATGCGCCGCGAGGAGTTCAACCGGCTCGTCGAAGAGGCCAGCATTTCAGCCTGGCGCAAGGCTTTTGAGACCGGCAGCGTCAAGGCGAGCGGTGTTGAGCAATATATGAAGCTGATCACGCAGGTTGTTGAGAAGCAGCAGAGCCGGGCTCAGCTAAAGCGCGCGAGCCACTAGTCCTCATGACGGTTGCCGTAACCCATTTCACCGATCCGGGCTGCCCGTGGGCCTACTCTGCCCGGCCGGCGCTGCGCACGGTCGAGTGGCGCTTCGGCGACCAACTCGATTGGGAGCTCGTCGTGATCGGCCTAACCGAGGACGCGAAGCAGTACGAGGACCGTGGCTACACGCCGGAACGCATGGTCTCCAGCTGGCCCGTTTACCACGAGCGCTTTGGGATGCCTTTCGGTTACCAGGTCAAGGCCGGCGTCTCCGCAACTAGCCGCGCCTGCCGCGCCGTGATGCTCGCCAACGAGCAGAGCCACGAGCTGGGGGAGGCTGCGCTGAGCGCCCTGCAGTTCATGCACTTCACGACGATCGAGATGCTCCAAGACCCGGCCGCGATTGCCGCTGCGCTGGGCGAAGTTGATGGACTGGACGGCGACGCGATCGTCGCGCGGCTCGAAGACGCAGACGTGCTTGAGCGCTACGAAGCGCAGCGCACGCGCGCCCGCCAAGCAGCCGGCGGCGCCACCGAGGCGCAAGGCAAGAGCGCCGACAGCGACGGCCCCGTTCGCTACACAGCGCCTTCGCTTATCTTCACAGCGCCCGACGGCAGCTCGCTAGAAGCCGGAGGCTTCCAAACGATCGAGGCCTATGACGTAATCCTCGCGAACCTCGACCCAACGCTTGTGCGGCGCCCAGCGCCCGAGAGCGCGACCGAAGTATTCGAGTTCTTTGGGCAGCCGCTAACGACGGCCGAGATCGCCGCCGTGATGGCCGAGAAGATGATGCCGCCAAACACTGGCGCCGTGCTGGCCGAGCTGCAGGAACTGGCCGCCGAAGGCAAGGTCGTACGCGACCTGCTTGGGGACGACGCGCTCTGGCGCGCCGCCGCCTGAGCGCTCGTCGCTACTGGTAAGTCGCGTTGCCGGTGATCGTGATCTGACCGTCGGTGCCCTGCAGGTTGTCGGTCTCGACGAAGGTCAGGCCCTTGGCCTTGATGCCGCGGAAGTCGCCGGTGCCGCTCGTTATGTCCATTGTGCCGGTCAGCGTGATCTGGTCAGCGGCAGTGTTGGCCACGAAGGTGATCTTCGCTACGCCCTTGATTAGGCCAGCTCCGCTGCTTAGCGTCACCTTGCCAACGCCGGTTCCCTTGACCGGGTCGAGGACCCAGTCGATCAGCGTGTTACCGCTGCCGGTGGGCATCCCGATGCAGGTTCCCTTGTCGGTGAACTTGAACGTCTTGCTGTTCTTCGTTTGCGAAGTCGAGGCCGTCATGCTGATCGGCTGGGGCGTGCCTGGGATCGGTCCAAGGCGCGTTGCTTCAACGCGCTCCAGCTTCTTCTTCAGGCGGCTAAATTCCCGCTGCTCCAGCGGGCCGCGCCGGAAGCCGGGGGCGGCGAGGTTCCTGCTCTCGTTGGGGTCGCGCTGAAGGTCGTACATCTCATATTCGGCCGGCGCGACTCCCAGTGGATCGTAGTATCGGGCGAGCTTCCAGCGTGATTCGCGGATGCTGGAGATGTGGTTGGCGCCATACGGGTGAAGTTTCTTTGCCTGCCCCGATTGGTAGTCGTCGTACGTGAACATCACGTAGTCCTGAACTGGCTTGGCCTTCGGGTTGACGAGCAGCTTCGAGTAGTCGACGCCGTTCCAGTTGGCGCGCGCCGATGCAGGGGCACCGAAGGTGCTCGCGAGCGTCGGCACTAGGTCAACGTGCGAGACGAGTGCGTCGCTGGTGCGCGGCTTCGGGAAGATCTGCGGGTTCGACCAGATCAGCGGAACCTTCAGTGACTCCTCATAGAAGTTGAAGTTCTTCTCGCCGACGCCGTCATGAGCCATTCCCATCTCGCCGTGGTCGGCGGTACGGATCACCACCGTGTCGTTGAGTAGCCCTTTATTCTCGAGCGCGTCGAGCGTTTGCATCAGGTAGTCGTCCGCTTCTTTCATCAAGTTGCCGTAGAAGTTGATGTACCGGCGCTGCTGGATTCGGGTGAGGATCGGATTGCCGAGCAGGAAGACCTTGCGGAAGCTCGCTTGGGCCTTCGGCTTCGTCTTGAGGTTCTCGTTCACCGTGCTCGGCAGCTCAATGTCGCCATCGAGATCGTTGCTTGGGTACTCGCTGTCGGTGAAAGACTTCGGGTAGAAGAGCACGTCGTGCGGGTTGACGAGCGAGATCACGAGGAAGAACGGGGCCTGAGTTGCCGCGACCGAGTTGATGTATGCGAGCACGCCTTCGTCTCCCGCGCTCATGCTGCCGGCGTCGTTCATGAAGCGGTCGTCGTTGTCGCCGCCGCTGTACGGAACGGCTGGGTTTGAGGCCGCGTTGCCGCCGCCTTCAGGGAGCGACTGGTTGGCGCCAGCGTCCTTCGGGTTCCAGCGCTGCCCGCCGTACTGACCCACGTCCTGCGGTACCCAATCCTGGACCGTGCCTGCTGCCGTCGTGCCAGCTGCTGGCAGCGGGCTAGGTGGCGTTACGGCCTGCTTGGTCATGTGGAACTTGCCCTTCCAGACGACGTTGTAACCGGCAGCGGCCATGACCGTGCACATGTTCTTCATGTCTGTCGCGAGCGGAACGTTCGGGTACTCGTAGATCAGGTTGCCTTCACTGTCGAAGGTGTTGTTCATGTCGCTCTCGAGCGTGTGGCGCACCTGATGCTGGGCCGGCATGAAGCCGGTCATCATCGTTGTGCGCGCCGGTGAGCACATGCAAGCGTTCGTGAAAGCGTTGCGGAAAGTGAGGCCGTTCTTGGCCAGGCGCTTCTGGCCGGGGAGGTTCTTGTCAGCCCAACCCTTCGGGAAGTTCTGGATCGCTCGTTCCTGGTCGGTCAAGAAGAGGATCACGTTCTTGCCACCGAAGCCTGCGGCCGCAGCGGCCGCGTCAGCGCCGCCACCGGCTAGAGCCTTGGCTGCGTTACCTCCGAGCATGAGGGCTGGTGCAGCAGCAGCTGCGCCCTTTAGGAGTTGACCGCGTGTGACCTTCCTGTCAATAGGCACATCGGAACCTTACAAGTGTCTGAAGACTTATGCGCCGGTTGCTTCAGACGCTAGTTTTCCGGCAGAAGCTCTGCTAGCTAGCTGCGAGCTGCTGCGACCA
>CAIJLJ010000150.1 GCA_903821395.1 uncultured Solirubrobacterales bacterium
AACTGTTCAAGCCGTTCATCATGGCCAAGCTCGTCGAGCACAGCAGCGCACAGAACATCAAGGCCGCGAAGAAGATGGTCGACACGATGGTTCCCGAGGTTTGGGACGTGCTCGAAGACGTGATCAGTGAGCACCCGGTGCTACTGAACCGCGCCCCGACGCTTCACCGTCTCGGCATCCAGGCCTTTGAGCCGGTGCTAGTCGAAGGCAAGGCGATTCAGGTTCATCCGCTCGTCTGCCACGCCTTCAACGCCGACTTCGACGGCGACCAGATGGCTGTCCACGTGCCGCTGAGCGCGGAAGCACAGGCAGAGGCCCGGATCCTGATGCTCTCCTCAAACAACATTCTTTCGCCCGCAAACGGTGACCCACTGACGACGCCTACTCAGGAGATGGTGCTCGGCGCCTACTACCTGACCTACGGCCCTGACGCCGCTGAACTGTCGAAAACGCAGGAACTGCTGGTTGGTGACAAGTGGCCGAAGAGCAAGCCGCGCCCGCGCGTCTTCCGTACCGCCCAGGAGGCGGAGCTGCTGCACGAAAGCAGGATCGTCAATCTTCACGACCTAGCTGAGTACCGGCCCGCCGGGACCAGCGGAGGCCACCTGCTGACCACGGTCGGCCGGATCATCTACAACGATCGGATTGAGCGCTCGCTCGCCGATGCGCTCGGCGAGAGCTTCAACCCAGACGACTACGAGTTCATCAACCAGTCGATCCGCAAGCGCGACACGGTCGTAATTATCGACTCGCTGGTTCAGACCTACGGCGCTTCGGCAGTCTCGATGGTGCTTGATGCATTCAAGGATCTGGGCTTCCGTTACGCAACGCTGGCCGGCATCACGATCTCCAAGAACGACGTTGTGATCCCTGAGAACAAGCAGGAGATCCTCTCCGTCTACGAAGACGAGGTAGCTGAGATCCAAGGCCAGTACGACATCGGCCTGATCACCCAGCAGGAGCGTCACGAAGCGGTTGTTGACAAGTGGACCGCCGCCACCGAAGCCGTCGCGCAGGCGATGGAAGAGAACTTCGACGAGCTCAACCCGATCTTCATGATGGCCGACAGCGGCGCGCGTGGATCGTTCAAGCAGATCCGCCAGCTGGCCGGTATGCGTGGACTGATGGCTAACCCGAAGGGCGAGATTATTGAGCGCCCAATCAAGGCCAACTTCATGGAGGGCCTGACCGTTCTCGAGTACTTCATCTCGACCCACGGCGCGCGCAAGGGAATTGCCGACACCGCGCTCCGCACCGCCGACTCCGGCTACCTAACCCGTCGCCTCGTCGACGTTGCCCAGGACGTGATCATTCGCGAGCCTGACTGCAAGACGAAGGAATCGATCGACCTCAAGATCCTTGACCTTCAGGGTGATCCGAACGTCAACCTGATCGGTCGCATTGCAGCCGAGAAGATTGAAACCAAGCGTGGCCGCGTAATCGCCCAGAAGGGCGCTGAGATCGATCGCGCCGAGCTGGCTGAGCTGGTCGAGAGCCTCGACCAGATGGACAGCAGCTCAGTCGCCGTCCGTTCAACGCTGAAGTGCCGCTCCGAGATCGGGATCTGCCAAGCCTGTTACGGCCGCGCGCTTGCGACCGGGCAGCTGGCGCAGATCGGCGATGCGGTTGGCATTGTTGCTGCGCAGTCGATCGGTGAGCCAGGTACGCAGCTAACGATGCGTACCTTCCACACCGGTGGCGTCGCCGGCGCCGACATCACGCACGGTCTGCCGCGCGTGGTTGAGCTGTTCGAGGCGCGTAAGCCGAAGGGGCTTGCCGAGATGTCGCAGGAATCGGGCATCGTGACGACCGAGGAGACGGAGAAGAACCGAGTCGTGACGGTCACAGACGATGGCGGCGAAGAGCACGCCTACCTGTTCCCGCGCCGCACGCGTCTACTCGTCGAGAACGGTCAGAAGATTGAGAAGGGCGCGCAGCTAAACGAAGGCTCGCTCTACCCGCATGACCTGCTCGCGCTGCGTAGTCGTACCGAGGCTGAGCAGTACTTCGTCGATGAGGTCCAGAAGGTTTATCGCTCACAGGGCGTGGACATCAACGACAAGCACATCGAATTGATCGTGCGCCAGATGATGAAGAAGGTTCGCGTTGATCAACGTGGCGATTCGGGCTACCTGCCCGGCCAGCTCGTCGACCGCCACCTGTTCATGGATCGCAATGCTGAGGTTAAGAAGAAGAAGGGCGAGACCGCTCAGTACGAAGAGGTCATCCTCGGCATTACGAAGGCATCGCTGAACACCGATTCGTTCCTCTCGGCCGCCTCCTTCCAGGAGACGACGAAGGTCCTTACCGATGCTGCGCTCGAGGGCAAGATCGACCGGCTCGCGGGCCTCAAGGAGAACGTCATCATCGGCAAGCTGATCCCGGCTGCAACTGGTCTCAAGCTCTACCGCCGGATCGAGATTGAGCCGACTGAGCCGCTGCCAAGTGCTGAAGAGATCGTGATGCTCGACGGCGAAGAGCTCGCAGCTGAGCTTCGACTCGGTGAAGAGTTCGGTGGCGAGGTTGGCGCCGGCTTGGAGCAGGACATCAACGAGCTCGAGCAGATTGGCGCCGCGGCAAACGACGGCTTCGCTGAAGAGATCGTCGATCTCGAGCTTCCGCCTGAAGCTGAGTAGCTAAGCGCTACAGCGCTGCAGCCCACGCCCGCAACTCGGCGGCGTGGAGTTCGCCCAGCCCGGTGCTGGGTTCGGTCTGGACCAGAAGCGTCGGTCCAACGCGATCTGCCGCCCAATCTCGGCAAGCTTCGTCGAGCGCATCGTCGATCCAGGCCAGCGGACGCTCTGGCCCAGCAAAGTCGTCGATCGCCTGCAGTTTCCAGTGCGCGCGTGCTTTGCCTGGGTTGCGCTCGAACTGCAGAAACGGCAGATCACCGGGCAATCCCAGCCACTGCGGCAGGTAGTCGTTGGCCTTTTCCTCCCAGCCGGTGCACCAAACAAGCTCGAAATGATCGCCTAGGTCAGGCAGGTGCTGGGCGGCGTGGGCCGAACAGAGATGAAGTATTCCGTCGACGTGCAGCCACTCTCCTTCTGGCGGAGCGTCGGGACTAAAGCCAAATAGCGATATGACCCCGTCAACATCGACGAGCAACAGTGGTTTGCCTGAATCTGGGTTGCTCTCGGCTGCGCTCATCACAGCCCGCAGTATCGCCCAACCACGCAGATCGACGCGCCAACGCTGATGCTCCATCTCGGCCTACTGATCGCGCTACTGAGCGCGCTGATGATGAACCTCGCGTTCTTCTTCAAGTTCCGTGGCGCCCGCGTGGCACCACGCGTTGATCTGCTCCACCCGATTGCTAGCGCGATCGCGCTCTGGCGATCAAAGTGGTTCGCGATTGGAATGGTCGTCGGGCTGATCGCGTGGGGGATGCACGTCGCAGCTTTGACGATCGCTCCGCTGTCGTTGGTTCAGGCCGTGGTGGCGAGCGGCGTTGCCCTAGTGGCTGTGATGGCGGACAGGATTTTTGGGCTTAAGGTTGGCCGGCGACAGTGGTGGGGGCTCGCGCTGACGGCGGTGGGCCTTGCGCTGCTGGCGCTGACAATGCCAGCATCGATTGGCCCTTACGCCTCATATTCTGGCCCGCAGATGGCGCTGTTTGAGGCTGTTCTGCTGGCGGTCGGCGTAGTCCTGATCGTTGGCCCGCGGGCCGCCGGTGCTCGCACCGAGCACCATGGCATCGCCTTGGCGGCGGCCGCCGGGATTATGTTCGGCGCCTGCAACGTAAGTGTGAAGGCGCTGACCGGCACGCTTCCTGATGCCGGCCTTGCCGGAGTGATTAGCCCACCGATGGTGATCGCCGTACTGGCATCGATCGGTGCTTTCTACGCATCGGCTCGCAGCCTGCAGTTAGGCGGCGCGGTTGCTGTTATCGGTATCACCGGCACCGCCAGCAGCATCACTTGCGTCGCCGGCGGCATCTTGGTCTTCGGCGATCCGATGCCCGCTGATCTGCTTGGGATCCTTGTTCAAGCTTTGGCATTCATACTCGTGATCGTCGCGTCGGCGCTGATTCCTGCCTCGCGCGCTGGCCAAATCTCCGCCTAAGTCGCTGCAGGGCTGTAACGTAGAGGCCTATGGCTACTACTTCCAGCAGCATGACCTCAGAACAACTGCAGGAGCTTGCTAACAGGCACCTCTGGCTGCACTTCAGCCGGATGGGCGCCTACCAGCGCGGCGAAGAGATCCCGATCATCGTCCGCGGTGACGGTTGCTACGTCTGGGACGACCACGGAAACCGCTACATCGACGCCCTGAGCTCGCTCTACTGCGTCAACATCGGCCATGGCCGCGCAGATATCGCCCAGGCAGGCGCCGACCAGGCGAAGGAGCTTGGCTTCTTCACCAACTGGTCGTACGCCCACCCGAAGTCGATCGAGCTCGCGGCGAAGGTCGCTTCGCTGGCCCCCGGCGACCTCAACCGCGTCTTCTTCACCTCCGGCGGCGGCGAGTCAGTCGAATCCGCGCTGAAGCTCTCGCGCCAGTACCACAAGCTGACCGGTAATCCGAACAAGACAAAGATAATCGCCCGCAATATCGCGTACCACGGCACGACGATGGGCGCGCTCGCTGCGACCGGCCTCACCTACGCCCGTCAGCCTTATGAGCCGCTGATGCCGGGCGGCTGTCACGTGCCCAACACCAACCTTTACCGCTTGCCTCCGGGATACGGCGCCGAGAACCTCGCTGAGGCGATCGTCGAGCAGATTGAGTTTGAGGGCCCCGACACGGTTGCGGCCGTGATCCTCGAGCCGGTCCAAAACGCTGGCGGCTGCTTCGTTCCGCCGGACGGCTACTTCCAGCGCGTGCGCGAGATCTGCGACGAATACAACTGCCTGATGATCTCTGACGAGGTGATCTGCTCTTGGGGTCGCCTTGGTGAATGGTTCGGCGCGCAGCGCTTCGGCTACCAGCCCGACATCATCACGACCGCCAAGGGCCTAACTTCGTCTTACGCCTCGATGGGCGCGATGATCGCCTCTGATCGCCTAATGGAGCCGTTCCTCGAGGGCAACAACTCGTTCGTCCACGGCTTTACCTTTGGCGGCCATCCGATCGCCTCTGCCGTCGCACTGGCAAATATCCAAGCGATGGAGGACGAAGAGGTAATCGAAAACGTGCGCGAGAATGAGGGTTATCTTCGCGCGATGCTGGAGTCGATGATGGACATTCCGATCGTCGGCGACGTCCGCGGCGCTGGATACTTCCACGCGATCGAACTGGTCAAGAACCGCGAAACGCGAGAAACCTTCAACGACGAAGAGTCGGAGGATCTGCTCCGCGGCTACCTCACCGGCGAGCTCTACGGAAATGGCCTCATCTGCCGCTCCGATGATCGCGGCGACCCCGTCGTTCAGTTTGCGCCGCCGTTGATTGCCGGCCGAGAGGTGATCGATGAGATTGGCTCGATTCTGCGGCCGGTGCTGGAAGGTGCCAGCGAGCGGCTCGGGCTCCAATGAAAGTTGGCGTCCCTTCTGAGATAAAGGTCGACGAATATCGCGTGGCGATCACGCCCTCGGGGGTGCGCGAGCTGACTGCCCATGGCCACAGCGTCGTTATTGAGAAGGGCGCCGGCGAGGGCTCGGCGATCAGCGACGCCGAGTACGTCGAGCAGGGCGCAGAGATGCTGGAGGGCGCCGACGCCGTCTTCGCTCAGGCCGACATGATCCTGAAGGTGAAGGAGCCTCAGGCTGAGGAGGTTGCGCGGCTGCGGCCGGGCCAAGTTCTCTTCACTTATCTGCACCTCGCTCCAGACCCAGAGCTGACGGCCGGCCTCGTCGCTTCAGGCGCCACCTGCGTCGCCTACGAGACGGTCGAGGATTCTGACGGGCGTCTGCCGCTTTTGGCACCGATGAGCGAGATCGCTGGCAAGATCGCTACCCAGGCTGGCGCGTTCATGCTCGAGAAGCCGCTCGGAGGCCGCGGCCTTCTGCTCGGCGGAGTCCCAGGAGTTGCAGCCGGCAAGGTGATGGTGATCGGCGGCGGCGTCGTAGGTCAGAACGCCGCTGATATCGCCGTTGGAATGGGCGCTGAGGTCTACATTTACGACCGCAACATCGATCGGCTGCGCGAGCTTGAACCGCTGATGAAGGGCCTCGTTTCAACCTGCTTTGCGTCGACGCTCGAGATCGAGCAGCGACTCCCTGATATGGACCTTGTCGTTGGCGCCGTGCTTGTCAAGGGAGGCAAGGCGCCGCACGTGATCACGCGTGAGCAGCTGAGTCTGATGAAACCTGGCTCGGTTCTCGTTGATGTCGCGATCGACCAAGGCGGTTGCTTTGAAACATCGAAGGCAACAACCCACACCGATCCAACCTACGTCGTCGACGGGGTCACCCATTACTGCGTTGCCAACATGCCTGGGGCGGTCCCAATTACCAGTACCTGGGCACTGACCAATGCGACGATGCCGTTCGTGCTGAAGCTCGCCGACCTTGGCGTTCACGGCGCGCTCCGCTCTGATCCAGGGTTTATGAAGGGACTTAACGTCGCTGCCGGGCGGGTCACCTACGAGCCTGTAGCTGAGGACCAAGGCCTAAGCCATATTGCGCCAGAAGAGGCACTGGAGCTGGTCGCGCAAGCGGCCTGATTGCTGCTCCAGCCTCATTTTCCGCGCTTCGCTGCTAACCTCCTGCGCTGCATGCCAACCACTAGCCAACTTATTCGCAAGGGCCGCACGCCCAAGCCGAAGAAGCTCTCGACGCCCGGACTTAAGTCCGGCAAAGGCCGTAAGACGAAGGTTGCTGCTCCGCAGCGCCGTGGCGTCTGCACCCGCGTCTACACGACTACGCCGAAGAAGCCGAACTCAGCGCTGCGCAAGGTGGCTCGTGTTCGCATCACCGGCGGCGCCGAAGTAACCGCTTACATTCCAGGCGAAGGCCACAACCTGCAGGAGCACTCGGTAGTGCTCGTCCGCGGTGGCCGTGTTAAGGATCTGCCAGGCGTCCGCTACAAGGTCGTCCGTGGAACGCTCGATGCCTCTGGCGTTAGCGACCGCAAACAATCCCGCAGCATGTACGGCGTAAAGAAGTCATAGAGAACTAATGCGCCGTAACGCAGCCCAACTTCGCCCGGTACAGCCGGACCCGATCTACCGCTCGCGGCTTGTGCAGCAGGTCGTCAACAAGGTGATGCTCGACGGTAAGAAGTCGACCGCCGAAGCGATCGTCTATGACGCTCTCGCGATCCTCGCCGAGAAGAGCGGTAAGGACGCCGTTGAGGCGCTCGAAGAGTCGATCGTTTCACTCACTCCTTCGCTTGAAGTCCGTTCCCGCCGTGTAGGTGGCGCCACGTACCAGGTGCCGGTTGAGGTTCATGCTCGCCGCGCACGGACGCTCGCCGTCCGCTGGCTCGTTGAGTTCGCTCGCGCGCGCCGCGAGAAGACGATGGCCCAGCGCCTTGCAGCCGAGCTACTTGAGGCTCAGACCCAGCAGGGTGGCGCTTACAAGCGCAAGGACGACATCTACCGCATGGCCCAGGCCAACAAGGCCTTCGCGCACTACCGCTGGTAGTCGCCGCTCGCTCTGACTGTCCGCATCGGTCGCGCAGCGCCGTGCCCAGCCCGGCAGAATTGCTTCGAGCCTTTGCTAGTATCGGGCTTCGTTCGGTGTAGCGCGTTGTTGATTCTCGCGCTGCACCGGCGATTCGATTGCCTAAAGATGGAACGATTTACGACATAGCGCGCCGTTCAGGATCAGATTCTGCTGTGCGCGCGGGCCAGATTGGCCCGTTTTTTGTTCTCTGAAGTAACGCAAGACCGAAGATTTTCATGCCACGCCCATTCACACTCACAAACACACGCAACATCGGAATTATGGCTCACATCGACGCCGGTAAAACGACGACGACCGAGCGCATCCTCTTCTACACCGGCCGTACGTACAAGATCGGCGAGGTTCATGAGGGCGCAGCAACAATGGACTGGATGGAGCAGGAGCAGGAGCGCGGCATCACGATCACCTCGGCCGCGACGACCTGTACGTGGGACGAGCACCGAATCAACATCATCGACACGCCTGGCCACGTTGACTTCACGGTCGAGGTCGAGCGTTCACTGCGCGTCCTCGACGGCGCGATTGCCCTCTTCGACTCGGTAGCCGGCGTTGAGCCGCAGTCCGAGACGGTCTGGCGTCAGGCCGACAAGTACACCGTTCCGCGGATCGCTTACATCAACAAGATGGACCGCACCGGCGCAGACTTTGATCAAGGCGTGCAGACGATGATCGATCGTCTCGGTGCCAACCCGGTTCCGATTCAGCTGCCGATTGGCGCTGAGGGCGATTTCGCCGGAATTATTGACCTCGTAGAGATGAAGGCGATCACATACGCCGATGAGATGGGCTCCGATCAGCTCTCCGGCGAGATCCCAGAAGCGATGCAGGCCGCAGCTCAAGCCGCGCGTGATCACCTGCTTGAAGAGGCTTCGAACCACGACGACGAACTAGTTGAGCTAATCCTCGACGAGGCCGACGTTCCCGTTGAAGTGCTCAAGCGCGCGATCCGCGCTGCCACGCTGGGAATTCACTTCACGCCTGTCCTCTGCGGCTCATCTTTCAAGAACAAAGGCGTCCAGCCGTTGCTCGACGCTGTGATCGATTACCTCCCTTCACCGCTCGACGTTCCTCCGGTCGAAGGCGTCGACCCTAAGAGCGATGCAGTCGTCGTCCGCAACGCTGACGACTCAGAGCCGTTTGCAGCGCTGGCCTTCAAGATCATGGCCGACCCGTTTGTCGGCAAGCTGACCTTCTTCCGCGTTTACTCAGGCACGCTCGAAGCGGGCGGCCGCGTCCTCAACGTCGGCTCAGGCAAGACCGAGCGCGTCGGGCGAATCCTGATGATGCATGCCAACGACCGCGAGGAGCTGGAGAAGGTCTACGCCGGCGACATCGCAGCAGGCGTTGGAATCAAGCAGATCGTCACCGGTGACACGCTCTGCGCACCTGATCAGCCGGTCAAGCTTGAAACGATCGTCTTCCCCGAGCCGGTAATCAAGGTTGCCGTTGAGCCGAAGACGAAGTCCGACCAAGAGAAGATGTCGGTAGCTCTGGGCCGTCTAGCCGAAGAGGACCCCACCTTCCAAGTCCAGACCAACGAGGAGACCGGCCAGACCGAGATCTCGGGAATGGGCGAGCTGCACCTCGAAGTCCTCGTTGACCGGATGCGCCGCGAGTTCAACGTCGAGGCCAACGTCGGCAAGCCGCAGGTCTCCTACCGCGAGACTGTCCGCGGCACTGCACAGAAGATCGAAGGCAAGTTCATTCGTCAGACCGGTGGTTCAGGTCAGTACGGCGTCGTCTACATCGACATGGAGCCTGCTCCAGGTGTTGGCTTCGAGTTCGTCAGCGCGATCAAGGGCGGTTCGGTTCCGTCGGAGTTCATCGGCGCAGTCGAGAAGGGCTGCGAAGAGGCGATGGACAACGGCGTCAAGGCCGGCTACCCGATGGTTGACATCCGCGTCACGCTGACCGACGGCAAGTACCACGACACAGACTCTTCAGAGATCGCCTTCAAGGTCGCTGGCTCGATCGCCTTCAAGGAGGCCGCTCGCCGCGCCAAGCCGGTACTGCTGGAGCCAATCTTCAAGGTCGAAGTCGTCACGCCCGAAGAGTTCATGGGCGACGTGATCGGCGATCTCAACCGTCGCCGCGGCCGCGTCGAGGGGATGGAGCCACGAGGCAACGCGCAGGTCGTTGACGCCTACGCGCCGCTCTCCGAGATGTTCGGTTACGCAACTGACTTGCGCTCTGCAACCCAGGGCCGCGCTACTTATACGATGCAATTTGAACGGTACGAAGAGGTTCCCCCGAACATCGCCGAGAAGATCGTCGAGAACAGGACGGGCGAGGTAGTCGCTGCGTGAACGCGTAAGCGACGGTATTTAGGTAGATTTCCCTGGTCGTCCGGAAACGGTCATCAGGGCCTATTCGACAGACAGACAGGAGCAAAGAGCGGTGTCTAAGGAGAAGTTCGAACGCGACAAACCCCACGTGAATGTCGGAACCATTGGTCACATCGACCATGGCAAGACCACGTTGACCGCAGCCATCACCACGGTGCTGGCTGAAAAGTCCGGCGGAGAAGCTAAAAGCTTCACGGAGATCGACAACGCCCCTGAGGAGAAGGAACGCGGGATTACGATCTCGACCTCACACGTTGAATACGAGACCGAGAACCGCCATTACGCCCACGTTGACTGCCCGGGCCACGCTGACTATGTGAAGAACATGATCACCGGTGCCGCGCAGATGGACGGGGCAATCCTCGTTGTATCGGCCGCCGATGGCCCGATGCCACAGACCCGCGAGCACATTCTGCTCGCCCGTCAGGTTGGCGTCCCGTACATCGTCGTCTTCCTCAACAAGGCCGACATGGTCGACGACGAGGAGCTCCTTGAGCTCGTCGAGGTCGAGGTCCGGGATCTACTCAACGAGTACGACTTCCCAGGCGACGACGTGCCATTTGTTACCGGTTCAGCGCTCAAGGCGCTCGAAGGCGACGAGGCTTACAAGGAGAAGATCGTTGAGCTCGCAGCTGCGCTCGACGATTACATCCCTCAGCCAGTTCGTGAGCTTGATAAGCCGTTCCTGATGCCGGTTGAGGATGTCTTCTCAATTACCGGTCGCGGAACCGTGGCCACGGGTCGTATCGAGCAGGGTGTCGTCAAGACCGGCGATGAGGTTGAGATCGTGGGAATCACCGACACGACCAAGACAGTCATCACCGGCGTCGAGATGTTCCGCAAGTTGCTCGACGACGGCCAAGCTGGCGACAACGTTGGCTGCCTGCTGCGTGGTACCGACCGCGAGGAGATTCAGCGCGGCCAGGTTCTATGCAAGCCGGGCTCAATTACTCCGCACACCAAGTTCAAGGCTGAGGTTTACGTGCTGAAGAAGGAAGAGGGTGGTCGTCACACTCCATTCTTCACCGGCTACAGGCCGCAGTTCTACTTCCGTACGACCGATGTAACCGGTTCAGCCCATCTGCCTGAAGGGGTCGAGATGGTCATGCCTGGCGACAACGTCGCAATGGAGATCGATCTGATTCAGCCGATCGCGATGGACAAGGGCCTGCGCTTCGCAATTCGCGAAGGCGGCCGTACTGTCGGCTCAGGAGTTGTGACCGACATCATCGAGTAACACCGTGAACAGGGCGGCGCTCTGCAACTAGTGCAGGGCCCGCCCGGTCGCGTTTTTCATCCGATACGACCAACGCAGCCTGTAGGGCGAAGCCCGCTCGTTTGAGCCTTCGCCCTTTTTGGCCGTCAGCAGCGCCAGATAATCGGCAGCATAAACAGAGGAAATTTGTACCCACCAAATGGCAGTAGCAACTCAAAATAAGATTCGGATTCGGCTCAAGGCCTACGACCACTCGGCAATCGAGACGGCGGCCAAGGAGATCGTTGAGACGGCCACGCGCACCGGCGCGTCGGTTACCGGACCGGTTCCACTGCCGACCGAGAAGAACGTCTACTGCGTGATCCGTTCGCCGTTCAAAGACAAGGACTCGCGCGAGCACTTCGAGATCCGTACCCACAAGCGTCTGATTGACATTCATCAGCCGACTCCCAAGACCGTTGATTCGCTTCAGCGCCTCGATCAGCTGCCAGCCGGCGTTGACATCGAGATCCGGCTCGCAGGTTAGGTATTTCGATGGCCGCGATCCTCGCCAAGAAGCTCGGTATGACCCAACTCTTCATGGATGATGGCCGCGTTGAGCGCGTCACTGTGCTCGAGGCAGGGCCCTGCCCAGTGACGGCGGTTCGCAGCAGCGACGACGATGGCTACGACGCCGTGCAGCTCGCATTCGGCGAGACGAAAGAGAAGCACCTCAGCAAGCCTGAGCTAGGCCACTTGAAGGCCGCCAAGGTTGGCGCCTACAAGCACCTCGTTGAGTTCCGCGATGAGCGCGGAGAGCTGAACGTTGGCGACACCGTCACCGCCGACGCGTTTGAGGCCGGCGACAAGGTCAAGGTTGCGGGCGTTTCAAAGGGCAAAGGCTTCCAGGGCACGATCAAGCGCCACAACTTCAGCCGCGGTCCGTCTTCGCACGGCTCGCACAACGTCCGTGCCCCAGGTTCGATCGGCGCTTCGGCTTGGCCGGCTCGCGTCTTTAAGGGCATTCGTGGCCCCGGCCAGATGGGTAACAAGCGCGCGACCCAGCGCGGCCTGACGATCGTCCGCGTTGACGCGGCCGACAACCTGATTCTTCTTCGCGGCGCCGTTCCTGGCGCTACCGGTGCTTTGGTGGAGGTGCGTAGCGATGGCTGACGCTCCGATCCTTGGCGCCACTACGAAGCTCAAGCTCGACGAGGCAATTTTCGGCGAGGGGCTCAATAAGTCTTTGATCCACGAATCGGTTCGCGCTGAGCTAAACGCTCGCCGCCGCGGAACAGCTGCAACAAAGACTCGCGGCCTTGTATCCGGCGGCGGCGCTAAGCCTTGGCGCCAGAAGGGCACCGGCCGCGCCCGCGCCGGTTCCTCACGCTCACCAATTTGGACCGGCGGTGGCGTCACCTTCGGCCCGCAGCCACGCTCTTACACCTTCAAGGTCAATCGCAAGGAACGTCGCGCCGCTCTGCGTAGCGCGCTTTCGCTTCATGCCGATCGTGGTTCACTTGCTGGCGTTGATCCCGCTGCCTTCGCTGCGCCTTCGACCAAGCAGGCTGCGGCTCTGCTTAAGGACTGGGGTTCAGAGAGCTCAGTCCTCGTTGTTGTCGGAGCCGATGAGGCCAACATCGCACTCTCTTTCCGCAACATTGACCGCGTGAACGTTCTCGCCGCCTCAGAGGCTGGCGTGGCCGACATCGTCAACGCTGCGCGGCTGGTCGTCAGCCAAGTTGGGCTTGACGAGCTCGGCGGCCGTCTCTCGGCCGAGCGCACCGGAGAGGTTGCCTGAGATGGATCACACTCAAGTCATCATCCGCCCGGTTGTTAGTGAAAAGAGCTACGTGCTCGCCTCCAACGGCCGCTACACCTTCCGCGTCCATCCCGACGCCCACAAGACTCAGATCCGCGAAGCGGTTGAGGCTCTCTTCGACGTCCACGTTGAAGAGGTCCGGACGCTTTCGGTCAAGTCGAAGCCGAAGCGCCGCGGCTACACCGCCGGACGCACTCGCCAGTGGAAGAAGGCAATGGTTCAGGTCCGCGAAGGTGAGCAGATTCCGATCTTCCAAGGCCTTGCTGAGGGTGCCGAGTAATGGCAATTCGTAAGCCAAAGCCAACCAGCCCAGGTCGCCGTTTCTCGACCTACGCCGACTTCGCCGAGATCACTCGTGATGAGCCGGAAAAGAGCCTCGTTGAGGGTCTGACGAAAAGTGGTGGCCGCAACGCCCGTGGCCGTAAGACCTCACGCCATCGCGGCGGCGGCGCCAAGCGCCTCTACCGCAAGATCGACTTTAAGCGTCGCAAGGACGGAGTTCCGGCCAAGGTCGCGGCAATCGAGTACGACCCCAACCGCAGCGCCTACATCGCCTTGCTCCACTACCTCGACGGCGAGAAGGCTTACATCCTTGCTCCCAGCCGCCTGACGGTTGGAATGATGGTTCAGTCCGGCCCTGGCGCTGAGATCGCCGTCGGCAACTGCCTCGCTCTCGTCGATATGCCGCTCGGCACCGTCGTCCACAACGTTGAGCTTCAGCCCGGCCGCGGTGGTCAGATGGGACGTTCTGCCGGAGCCTCGATCCAGCTGATGGCTAAGGAGAACGATCAGGCCACGCTTCGCCTCCCTTCCGGCGAGATGCGCCTCGTCCGTAGCGAATGCCGCGCAACGGTCGGTTCGATTGGCAACTCCGATCACCAGAACGTGAAGGTTGGCAAGGCCGGCCGCAAGCGCCACATGGGTGTGCGCCCACAGACGCGAGGCACGGCAATGAACCCGGTCGACCACCCGCACGGCGGCGGAGAGGGCTCAACGACTGCTGGCCGTCACCCAGTTACGCCATGGGGCGTGCCGACGCTCGGCTACCGCACGCGTAAGAAGCACAAGGCTTCCGACAAGGACATCATCCGTGGCCGTCGCCGCGGGAAGGGTAATCGATGAGTCGCTCAAGTAAGAAGGGCCCGTTCGTTGAGGAGCGCCTTATGGGGCGGATCATCAAGATGAACGAAACCGGCGATAAGACGATGCTGAAGACTTGGTCGCGCACCTCGACGATCTTCCCCGAGATGGTCGGCCACACGATCGCCGTCCACGACGGCCGCAAGCACATTCCGGTTTTCGTCAACGAATCAATGGTTGGCCACAAGCTCGGTGAGTTTGCGCCGACGCGTACATATCGAGGCCACCTTGGCTCCGGGCAGGTGCGTTAGTTATGGCTGACGATCCGAAGAAGGACGAGGCAGAGGTGGAAGAGAAGCCCAAGCGCCGCCTGCGTCGCACGAAGGCTAAGGACGATGCTCCGAAGACTGAAGCTGCCGCCGAAGAGACCACTGATGAGGCTGAGGTAGAGGCCGAAGTGGAAGTCGCTGAGGAGCCGAAGGCTGAAGCTGAAGAGAAGCCGAAAGCTGAGAAGAAGTCGAAGGCCAAGGCAAAGGACGAGGTCGAAGAGGCGCCGAAGCGCGTAATCCCGGCCTACGATCCTGAGAACCCGCCTGTAATCAAGGCCCACGCCCGTTACGTGCGCACCTCGGCGCGCAAGGCTCGCCTCGTATGCGATCACATCCGCGGCCATTCGGTCACCGAAGCGCGGATGATTCTTGCCCACACGCCGCGCGACGTCGCCGGCGACTGGCAGAAGCTGCTCGAATCGGCTGTTGCCAACGCCGAACACAATCTTGAACTTGATGGAGACAACCTGCGCATCCTTTCGGTTCAGGCCGATGAGGGTCCGACGTTGAAGCGCTTCCGCCCGCGGGCGATGGGCCGCGCTTCAGCGATTCATAAGCGCACCAGCCACCTTTCAATCTCGCTGACGCCAAAGGAGTAACTGAGGGCTATGGGACAGAAGGTTCACCCCGAGTCGATGCGCGTCGGCTACATCCACGATTGGAAGTCGCACTGGTTCAGCGAACGCAACTTCGCTGAGTACCTGGCCGAAGACGTCTGGATTCGCACGCACATCGAAAACAAGCTGGCTCACGCCGGTATTTCGAAGATCACGATTCGCAAGGACGCGAACGAGGTTGAGGTCAACATCCACACCGCGCGCCCAGGCATCGTGATCGGCAAGTCCGGCGTTGAGGTTGATTCGCTGCGCCGCGACCTGCATCAGATCACAGGCAAGTCGGTCAAGGTCAACATTCTTGAGATCAAGCGCCCTGAGCTCGACGCAGCGCTGGTTGCTCAGTCGGTCGCCGAGCAGCTTCAGAATCGCGTTGCCTTCCGCCGCGCAATGAAGCGCGCCCTCACGAGCGCGATGCGCTCTGGCGCCAAGGGTTGCAAGATTCAAGTTGGCGGCCGCCTCGGTGGCGCCGAGATGGCCCGCTCCGAGAGCTACTCCGATGGTCGCGTGCCGCTGCACACGCTGCGCGCCGACATCGACTACGGCTTCGCTGAGGCACGCACAACCTTCGGCCGCATCGGCGTTAAGTGCTGGATCAACAAGGGCGAAATCATGCCCGAGGGATTCACCGGCATGGACCTCACCGACCTCGATGGCCCGGCGCCTGCCGGTGGCCCTGGTGGCCGCGACGATCGTGGCGGCGATGGTGGGCGTGGGCGTGGCCGTGGGCCGCGCGGAGGGGGTGCCTGATGCTCGCTCCTAAGCGCGTCAAGCACCGCAAGGTTATGCGTGGTCGCAGCCGCGGCTATTCGCGTGCACAGACCTCCGTTCAGTTTGGCGATTACGGCCTCAAGTCGCTCGAGCATGCTCAGCTGACAAACCGTCAGATCGAAGCTGCCCGTGTTGCAATGACGCGTGAGATCAAGCGTGGCGGCAAGGTTTGGATCAACGTCTTCCCCGACAAGCCGTTCACGAAGAAGCCTGCTGAAACTCGAATGGGTTCTGGTAAAGGCTCGCCTGAAGGTTGGGTCGCTGTTGTTAAGCCAGGCCGCGTGATGTTTGAGCTCGCCGGCGTCCCAGAGGACCTGGCCCGCAACGCGCTCCGCCTCGCGGCGCGCAAGCTGCCGATGCGCAGCAAGGTTGTTACTCGGGAGGACGACGTCTAATGGCCGCCACCGATCACCTTCGCGATTGCACCACCGATGAGCTTGAGGGGCGCGTTCGCGCTGCCCGCCTGACGCTCTTCGGTCTCCGCTTCCAGCACGCTGGCGGCGAGCTTGAGAACACCGCTGGCCTTAAGAGCGCTAAGCGCGAACTTGCCCGCACCTTGACCGTTGCGCGTGAGCGTGGCATCGACCCAGAAACGATTCGCTAGAGATGACTGACGAGACGACAGAGCCCGAAACTCCAGAAGAAGAGACTCCTGCCGAGGAGGTCGTCGCCGACGCTCCGGTCGAGGAGACGCCTGCTGAGGAAGCTGCGGCCGAAGAGCCTGCTGCTGAGGAAGCTCCGGCTGCGGAAGCTGCTGCTGAAGAGCCTGCTGAAGCCCCGGCTGAAGAAGCTGCTGCTGAAGAAGCCCCGGCTGAAGAAGCTGCTGCCGATGAATCGTCGAACGAGCCCTCCGCAGAGGCCGCTAGCGACGATGGCCCAGCCGACGCGCCGGCCGCTCCCGTCGGTCCGAAGGCGATCCGCAAGGCGAAGCGCTCCGCCCACACCGGCGAAGTTAAGCCGACCCGCACCGCTGAAGAGCGTCAAGCTGAGCGCGTCGAAGTTCGCCGCGCTAAGGCCGTCGCACGAAGCCGCCGCCGTGGTCAGGAGCGCGTCAAGCGTGCCGCCGCAGGCAAGCGCGAGGGAACGCCGCCGGCTGAGCGCGAGCCAGCATCGGTCCAGGTTCGCCAGGGCATCGTCACCTCGACAAAAGCCGCTAAGACGATCACCGTCCGCGTTGACATCGCCAAGCGCCATCCGAAGTACCAGAAGATCGTTCGCTCAACGAAGTCACTTCACGCTCATGACGAGACCAGCGAGGCTCGCGAGGGCGACTTCGTCCGCGTGATCGCTAGCCGACCGATGTCCGCCACGAAGCGCTGGCGTCTAGTTGAGATTTTGGAGCGTGCAAAATGATCCAGAACGAATCACGCCTTCGCGTTGCCGACAACACCGGCGCCCGCGAAATCCTTTGTATCCGCGTGCAGGGCGGCTCTAGTCGTCGCTACGCCCACGTCGGCGATGTCATTACGGCAACCGTCAAGCAGGCGATCCCGAATGGCTCGGTCAAGAAGGGCGAGGTCGTGAAGGCCGTAGTCGTTCGCACGCGCAAGCAGTTTGGTCGCGAGGATGGCACCTACATCGCCTTTGATGAGAACGCCGCCGTGATCATCGACGAAGCCAACAACCCGCTTGGAACGCGCATCTTCGGGCCTGTCGCCCGCGAGCTGCGCGACCGCAACTTCATGAAGATCATCTCGCTTGCTCCGGAGGTGCTCTAGCATGGGTATGCGCATCCGTCGCGACGATCAGGTCGCCATTGTCAGTGGTAAGGACCGTGGAAAGACCGGTCGTGTTCTCCGCGTTGACCCAAAGAAGGAGCGGGTTTACGTCGAGGGCCTGAACATCATCAAGCGCCACCAGAAGCCTTCACCTACGGCCAGTGCCGACAGCGAAGCAGCAACTGGAGGCGTGATCGAAAAAGAAGGGCCGATCCACGTCAGCAATGTGATGTTGGTGGATCCGAAGGACAACCGACCAACGCGCGTCGGCGTAACACGTGAGGGCGGCGTCCGTAGCCGCGTAACTAAGCGTTCAAGCACAAAGCTCGACTGAACTTCAAATTAATGCCAGCAACTAAGACACCCGTTCGACTTAAGGCTCGTTATCTCGAGGAAGTTCGCCCTGCCCTCGTTGAGCAGTTCGGCTACACGAGCGTGATGCAAGCGCCAAAGGTCGAGAAGATCACCGTCAACATGGGCGTTGGCGAGGCGAAGCAGGATTCGAAGATGCTGGAGGCGGCCGCAGGGCAGCTAGCGCAGATCACCGGCCAGGCTCCGAACGTGCGTCTTGCCCGCAAATCGATCGCAAACTTCAAGCTGCGTGAGGGAATGCCGGTTGGTCTTGCCGTGACGCTGCGTGGGGACCGCGCCTACGAATTCCTTGATCGTCTTATGTCGATCGCGATTCCGCGTATTCGCGACTTCCGCGGCCTGCCAGCCAACTTCGACGGCCGCGGCAACTACACGATCGGCGTTCGCGAGCAGATCATCTTCCCTGAGATTGACTACGACGCAGTCGATCAGATCCGCGGCCTCGACATCGCGATCACTACTAGCGCTGCGACGGACGAAGAGGGCTACGCACTGCTGTCGCTCTTCGGAATGCCTTTTATCAACAAGCCAAACCCGGAAGAGGTCGCTGCCGAAGAGGCCAAGAAGGCTGAAGCCGCCGCTGAATCCAAGGCCGCCTTAGAGGCTGCCAAGGCCGAGCAAGAGGGCGAGCAGCCAGCCGGAGATGCCGAAGAGGGCGACGATGGTGACGACGCAGGCGCCGATGAAGAGGGCGCCGACGAGGTAGAAGAAGGAGCCGCCGACGAGGCTGCTGAAGAGGCCGTCGATGAGGCTGCCGATGAACCCGCCGAGGAGACCGATCAGTAATGGCAAAGACTTCCCAGCGCGTCAAGCAGGCGCGCACACCTAAGTACCCAACCCGCGGATACAGCCGCTGCAGCCGCTGCGGCCGCTCGCGCGCCGTCTACCGCAAGTTCGGCGTCTGTCGTATCTGTCTGCGTGAGCTTGCTCACAACGGCTACATCCCCGGAATGACGAAGAGCAGCTGGTAGGGGAGACGAGCAACCAATGTCGATGACAGATCCAATCGCCGATTTCTTGACCCGTGTGCGCAACGGCATCGTTGCCCAGCACGACGTCGTCGAAATTCCGGCATCGAAGCTGAAGCGCGAGATGGCCCGCATCCTCAAGGAGCAGGGTTACATCGCCGGCTACGAAATGCGCGAGCATGACGCTGAGCACCCGGGCGACATTCTCGCCGTCGAGCTCAAGTACGCCGACGATCGTCGCAGCGCTATTACCGGTCTCAAGCGCGCATCGCGCCCTGGCCAGCGTTACTACGTTGACAACGGCAGCATTCCGAAGGTTCAAGGCGGAATGGGCACAACAATCGTCTCCACTTCAAGGGGAGTCATGACCGGTCACGAGGCCCGCGCAGCGGGTGTCGGCGGCGAGGTTGTGGCCTTCGTCTGGTAGCCCTATGTCGCGAATCGGAAGAAAACCAATCCCGGTCCCGTCCGGCGTCGAGATCCAGATCGAGCCTGAACTGGTGACCGTCAAGGGGCCGAAGGGCGAGCTGAGCGAGCGGATCCCGCGCGACATCACCGTCGTGCAGGAAGGCGAGGAGCTACTCGTCACTCGCCCAACCGACCGCGGCGAGCATCGCTCGCTGCACGGCCTCACGCGTTCGCTCGTCGCGAACATGGTCGAGGGCGTCACCGATGGCTTTGAGAAGACGCTTGAGATCCAGGGCGTCGGTTATCGCGCGGCGCTGAAGGGCTCAGACCTGACCCTGGCACTTGGTTACTCGCACCCAGTCGAGATTCCAGCGCCGGACGGCATCAGCTTCGACGTGCCGCAGCCAACAAGCGTGATCGTCAAGGGGATCTCCAAGCAGCTCGTCGGTGAGACAGCCGCGAAGATCCGCAAGAGCCGTCCGCCTGAGCCTTACAAGGGCAAGGGAATCCGCTACGAGGGCGAGCACGTGATCCGCAAGGTAGGTAAGCGCGCATGAGCAAAGCTACGCGTGCAAAGAGCCGTCTTCGTCGTCAGCGCCGTGTCCGCGCGAAGGTGATTGGTACTCCCGATCGCCCACGCGTTTCGGTCTTCCGCTCAAACCGCGGCATCAGTGCACAACTGATCGACGATTCAAAGGGCCAAACGTTGGCTGCTGTCAGCTGGTCGGAGCCGGAGATGCGTTCGATCGCGCCGATGGAGCAGGCCGAGAAGCTAGGCCAGCTGCTCGCCGAGCGTGCCAAGGCTGCCGGAGCATCAACTGTTGTCTTCGACCGTGGTGGCTACCGCTATCACGGGCGAGTCAAGGCTTTCGCTGAGGGACTGCGCGAGGGTGGACTGAGCGTATGAGCAAGGAATTGAGCTAAACCATGGAAATTGACCGCACAGTCAGCGCCTCAGGGCTTGACCTTCAAGAACGCGTCGTTGAGATCAACCGCGTCGCCAAGGTCGTCAAGGGCGGCCGCCGCTTCTCGTTCACCGCACTTGTCGTCGTAGGCGATGAGAAGGACGTAGTCGGCGTCGGTTACGGCAAGGCCAACGAGGTCCCGATGGCAATCCAGAAGGGCGTTGAGCAGGCGAAGAAGAACCTCTTCCGCGTGCCCCGCTACGGCGCAACAATTCCCCATCAGACGACCGGCATCTTTGGCGCCGGCCGCGTCTTCATGAAGCCTGCATCGCCAGGTACGGGAGTCATTGCAGGCGGCGGCGTGCGCGCGGTGCTCGAACTCGCGGGAATTCACGACATCCTTTCTAAGAGCCTTGGCTCGCAGAACCCGATCAACCTCGTTAAGGCGACGGTCGAAGGGTTGCGCAGCCTGCGCACGCCGGCCGAAGTTGCTGAGCTTCGCGGGCTCTCGATCAACGAGGTTCTTGGCCTCGCACCCGCCACAGCGGCGCCAGCGGCCGAAGAAGAGGGTGCCGTCGCAGTCGCAGTTGAGCCCGTTTCGGCAGTTGAGGCCGTTGAGGTCGCGGAAGTCGTTGAAGAGGTAGAGGCCGCAGAAGTCGTCGAAGTTGTTGAAGAGGCTGAGGCCGCAGAGGAGCCGCCGGCATGAGTGAGCTCCGCGTAACTCAGATTCGCTCCAGCAACGGCAGCCAGGCCTCGCAGCTCGCGACGCTGCGCTCGCTCGGCCTGCGCCGGATCGGCCACAGCGTTGAAGTAGCCGACAACCCGCCGACGCGCGGAATGATTCACACCGTCCGCCACCTTGTACGCGTAGATGGAGAGGACTCCTGATGAGCCCCGAGCCAAAGAAGCCTGCCGCGAAGAAGCCGGCAGAGAAGAAGCCAGCAGCAGCCGCAAAGCCAGCCGCGGCGAAGAAGCCAGCAGCTGCGAAGCCCGCTGCCGCGAAGAAGCCTGCCGCTGCGGCCAAGCCCGCGGCGGAGACGCCGGCGCCTGCCAAGACCGAGGCAGCCTCAATGCCAGCACCGGCGGCCGCCAAGAAGGCCGCTGCTCGGGAGAACGTCGAGGGCGAACGCTTTGGTCTGCACAGCCTCTCGCCAGCCCCTGGCAGCCGCAAGCCGCGTCGCCGTGTAGGTCGCGGTCACGGTTCCGGTCACGGCAAGACGTCGGGCCGCGGACACAAGGGTTACGGCTCGCGTTCAGGCTCAAAGGATCGCGCGCGCTTCGAGGGCGGCCAGATGCCGATTCAGGTCCGGATGCGCAAGCTGCGCGGACCGAACATGAAGAAGTCGATGCCTTTTGAACCGTTCCGCACGCACACTCAAGCCGTAAATCTTCAGGATCTCGATGCCCGCTTCGACTCAGGAGCAGAGGTGACAATCGAGTCGCTCGTTGCCAATGGCCTCGGAACGCGCAAGAACATCCCTGTGAAGGTGCTCGCCAAGGGTGAGATCAGCAAGCCGTTGACCGTTCATGCTCATGGTTTCAGCGCCTCGGCGCGCGCAGCGATCGAAGCTGCCGGAGGCACATGCGTGATGGTCGGAAGCGAGGCGCCCGGCAGCTCCGCGCCATGATCTCGACGATTATCAGCGCCTTTACGGTCTCCGAGATCCGCAAGAAACTTGCGTTCACGGCGCTGCTGCTCGCTCTCTACCGCCTCGGCGCACATCTGCCGGTCCCGGGCGTCAACGTCCAGGCAATTGCCGATATTCAGAAGCAGTTCGGTGGCGGCGGCATTCTCAACCTGCTCAATACCTTCAGTGGTGGCGGCCTATCGCGGATGGCGATTTTCGCGCTCGGGATCATGCCGTACATCACGGCGTCGATCATCTTGCAGCTGCTCACGGTCGTTCTGCCGTCGCTTGAGAAGCTCTCGAAGGAAGGCGAGGTGGGGCAGGCAAAGATCACGCAGTACACCCGTTACCTCACCGTCGGCTTGGCGTTTGCTCAGTCGATCGGTTACGTCTTCCTCTTCAAGAGCTCGGAGGCCAGCGCTGGCCAGCCTGTGATCAACAACTTCAATGTTGGGACGCTTTTTCTGATTGTCTTGACCCTTACCGCCGGATGCGTGGTCGTCATGTGGATGGGCGAGCTGATTACGCAGCGGGGTATCGGTAACGGAATCTCGTTGATGATCTTCGCGTCGATTGTCTCGCGCCTGCCGCACGGGATTAGCGCCTGGTGGAGCAGCCCGGACCCAATCTTCAAGGTGATGATGCCGTTCCTAGCGCTCGGCGTTATCGCGGCTGTCGTCTTCATTCAAGAAGGCCAGCGCCGGATTCCGGTTCAGTACGCCAAGCGCGTGATCGGGCGACGGATGAGCGGCGGCGGGCAGACATACCTGCCACTGCGTGTAAACATGGCCGGCGTAATCCCGGTGATTTTCGCCGCTTCGATCATGGCTTTCCCGCCGACGGTTGGTCAGCTGATCGGCACGCCGTGGGCGAAGGACCTCTCAAACTTCTTCAGTCCGTCTGGCGCCGCTTATCTGATCGGCGAGACGCTTTTCATCATCATCTTCACCTACTTCTACACAGCGATCACCTTCAACCCGGTTGATCAGGCCGACAACTTGAAGAAGTACGGCGGCTTCATCCCAGGGGTCAGACCCGGTCGGCCGACGGCCGAGTTCCTTGATCGCATCCTCGCCCGGCTGACCTTCCCCGGCGCGCTTTACCTCGCTGCGATCGCCGCTCTGCCAACGATCCTGATCAACCAGACCGCCGCCAACTTTTTCTTTGGTGGTACTTCGCTGCTGATCGTCGTCGGCGTAGCTCTCGACACGATGAAACAGCTTGAAGCTCAACTGATGATGCGCAACTACGAGGGATTCCTCAAGTAGCGATGGCTGAGCTGAACCTGATTCTGCTGGGGCCTCCCGGCGCCGGTAAGGGAACTCAGGCCGAGCAGCTGCGGACCGAGTTTGAGCTGCCGCACATTGCGACCGGCGACATTCTGCGCCAAGCGGTAGCCGAGAAGACCGAGCTCGGCGAGCTAGCTGCTAGCTACATGGACGCTGGCAACCTTGTTCCCGACGACGTCATCATCGGCGTCCTGCTTGAAGCGGTTGGCCGCCCTGACGCGCGCGACGGTTTTCTGCTCGACGGTTTCCCGCGCACGATCCCGCAGGCTGAGGCGCTCGGGGGCGACCTTGAGAAGCTTGGCCGCAGCTTGACCGCCGTGCTGATGATCGAAGTTGACGATGAGGTAATCGTGAAGCGGATCTCCGGGCGTCGCGTCAACCCTGTCTCGGGCCGCGTGTACCACGTCGACTACGACCCGCCGAAGGTAGAGGGAGTTGACGACGTCGATGGCACACCGCTAGTTCAGCGTGAGGATGACCAGCCTGAAACCGTTCGCAACCGGCTCGCTGTCTACCACGAGCAGACGGCGCCGCTTGCTGATTTCTACGAGCAGCTTGGCTTGCTCCACCGTTTTGATGGTTCGGCCGCTCCGTCTGAGGTCTTCAGTCACATCCGCGCGACTATCGCGACACTGAAGCTCGAAGAGACGATCTGAGCGCTCCGCGTACCGCTGTGATCATCAAAAAGACCCCTGAAGAGATCGACAAGATCGCCGCCGCTGGAGAGATTCATGCTCGGGCGATGCAGCTCGTCGCCGGCAAGATTGCGGCGGGCGTTACGACCGCTGAGCTCGACGCGATGGTTGAGCGCTTCATCCGCTCGCAAGGCGCGGAGCCTTCGTTCAAGGGCTACAACGGCTTCACCGGTTCGATCTGCGCTTCGCCCAACTCGATGGTGGTGCACGGGATCCCTGGCTCGTACGCGCTCGCTGACGGTGACATTCTCTCGGTCGACATTGGCGTCACGCTTGACGGCTGGGTAGCCGACGCCGCCTGCACCTTCCCAGTTGGCGAGGTGACAGTTGAAGCAGAATCATTGATGGCTGTGACCGAGGCGTCGCTCTTTGCCGCCGTAGATCAGGTTCAGGCTGGCGGGCGAATTGGTGACATCTCGCACGCCGTGCAGATTTGTGCTGAGGCCGATGGGTTCGGCGTGATCCGCACGCTTGTCGGACATGGCGTTGGGCGGTCAATGCACGAGGATCCTCAAATCCCGAACTTTGGCCCGGCCGGCCGCGGACCGAAGCTCGAGGTGGGAATGGTGTTGGCAATCGAGCCGATGATCACTGCAGGTGGTCACGCCGTCCGTATCGCTCCCGATGGATGGTCAATTTTCACTCAGGATGGCTCACTTTCGGCCCATTTCGAGTTCACCGTTGCGGTCACGGCCGAGGGCCCGAGAATCCTTACGCCTTGGCATTTACTCCTCGCGGGCGCAAAATGACTTGGCGTAAAGCGAATATTTGCCGCGTTTTGCTACCTTATGAGCTCGTGTGCGTTCCCGCGAGGGAGCGTGTTTGTCCGCGAGTGGTAGCGGCGCGCCCCTGCGGTCGCCAGAGCCTCTTTCCGGCCCATCGACGAAGAAGGAATTATGAAGGTACGACCGTCGGTAAAGCCGATGTGCGAAAAATGCAACGTGATCCGGCGCAAAGGCGTTGTTTTTGTCATCTGCTCAAATCCGCGCCACAAGCAGCGTCAAGGATGAATATCTAAATGGCTCGCATCGCAGGCATAAATATTCCGCTCAACAAGCGTGTTGAGATCGGCCTCACCTACATCTACGGGATTGGTCGCTCGACCTCCAACGCGATGCTCAAAGAGGCTGGGATCAACCCAGACACTTACGTCCGTGACCTAACCGAGGACGAGGTCGCGAAGCTGCGCACCGCCGTTGACGGCGACATCCTCGTCGAGGGTGACCTGCGCCGCGAGCGTTCACAAAACATCAAGCGACTTGGTGAGATTGGCTGCTATCGCGGCATCCGCCACCGCCGCGGCCTTCCGGTCCGCGGTCAGAAGACCAAGACCAACGCCCGTACCCGCAAGGGGCCGAAGCGGATGCAGGTCGCCGGCAAAAAAGCCGCAACCAAGACATGAGGAACTAAGTGCCCGCTCCAAAACGCCCAGCCCGTGGCCGCCGCAAGGTCAAGAAGAACATTCCGGTCGGTCAGGCCCATATCAAGACGTCGTTCAACAACACGATCGTCTCGCTCACCGACCTCCAAGGCAACGTGATTGCTTGGGAGTCGGCAGGTGGCGCAGGCTTCAAGGGGTCGCGCAAGTCAACGCCGTTTGCCGCTCAGGTAACGGCCGACTCAGCGGCCCGCAAGGGAATGGAACAAGGACTTCAGAAGGTCGACGTGTACGTCAAGGGCTCGGGCTCCGGCCGCGAGACTGCGATCCGCTCGCTCCAAGCTGCAGGGCTTGAAGTGATCAGTGTGCGCGACGTAACCCCGCAAGCCCACAACGGATGCCGGCCGCGCAAGCGCCGCCGCGTATAGGGGACGACTGAACCATGGCTCGCGATACTTCACCTCAGTGCAAGCAGTGCCGCCGCGAAGGCGAGAAGCTATTTCTCAAGGGCGAGCGCTGTCTTACCGACAAGTGCTCATTTGAACGTCGCGCGTACCCGCCGGGCGATCACGGCCGTGGCCGTCAGAAGCAGAGCGAGTACCGCGTGCAGCTGCGCGAGAAGCAGAAGGCTCGCCGCTACTACGGCGTACTCGAAACTCAGTTCCGCCTCTACTACGACCGCGCCAGCCGCCAGGACGGAATCACCGGCGAGAACCTGCTGCAGATGCTTGAGCGTCGCTTCGACAACGTTTTGGTCCGCCTCGGCTTCGCTGGCTCCCGCCGCCAAGCACGCCAGATGGTCCGCCACGGCCACTGGACAGTCAACGGCCGCCGCGTTGACATCCCAAGCTTCCAGGTCCACGAGGGCGACATCATCGCGCTCAAGAGCGGCAGTCCGGCTGAGCCGGTCGTCCGCGGGGCTACGGAATTGACGGCGCAGGTGCCGGCCTGGTTGCAGGCCGACCACGAGTCGTTGACAGCAAAGATTCTGCGTGCCCCCGAGCGTCGTGAAATTACGACGCCGGTGCAGGAACAGCTCATCGTCGAGCTGTATTCGAAGTAGAAGCAAAGTTTTGCGTTTGCCTCCGCTCGCGGGGGCGGCGCGCCCGGCGGTCGCTTGAAGAAGGCGCCGCACCGATTACAACCACAGGATAAATCGCCCAGATGCTCGACTTTCAGATCCCTCGAATCACCAGTGACACCAGCGACGAGAACAGCGGTTCTTTCGTAATTGAACCGCTTGACCGTGGCTTTGGCTACACCTTTGGCAACTCGCTGCGACGCGTGCTGCTCAGCTCGCTCTCCGGCGCAGCTGTGACCAGCGTCCGGATTGAGGGCGTTCGCCATGAGTTTTCTTCGATTGAAGGTGTCAAAGAGGATGTAACCGACATCATTCTCAACCTAAAGGGGATCGTCTGCCGGATGCACTCCGACGCGACCGAGGTAGAAGCACCCCTCGTCGTCACCGGCCCGGGTGAGATCACCGCCAAGGACATTGACCTTCCGGCTGGCGTTGAGATTCTCAATCCCAACATCCATATCGCCACGCTCGAGTCGAAGACCAAGCTTGAGGTCTACCTGACAATCGGCCGCGGCCGCGGGTACCGAGTCGCTGAGGACAACAAGACCGACGATCAGCCGATCGGCGTTATCCCGATCGACTCGCTCTTCTCGCCGGTGCAGCGCGTTGCCTACGCCGTTGAGCAGGCTCGTGTAGGTCAGCGCACCGACTTCGACAAGCTCACGATCGACATTGAGACCGATGGCTCGCTCGACCCACAGACGGCGCTTCGTGAGGCCTCAGAGATTCTGATCTCGCAGCTGGCGATCTTCACCGATGAAGATCGGATTGAAGAGCTGCGTGCAGGGCCTGTAAACCAGCTCGATTCGGCTGGCATGGGGGCAATTCCTGGCGCCGCACCGCTTGCTGCCGGCGGCCCACTCGACGACATTCTGATCGAGGAGCTGGAGCTTGGTGTTCGCTCGTACAACTGCTTGAAGCGCGCTGGCATTCAGACGATTGGCGACCTGCTCTCCAAGTCAGAGGCAGAGCTCAACGCGATTCCGAACTTCGGCAAGAAGTCAATCGATGAGGTAATCGAAACGCTCGCCGCGCGCGGTCTCGCGCTCCGCGACGACTGAGGACCGAAACCATGCGCCACCAGAAAACCCGCCACAAGCTAAGCCGCAGCCCTTCGCATCGCAAGGCGATGATGCGCAACCTCTGCAAAGAGATCATTGAGCATGAGCGGATTAAGACGACCGCAGCGAAGGCCAAGGCCGTCAAGCCGGAGGTTGAGCAGCTGATCACGCTCGCCAAGCGTGGCGATCTTCACGCTCGCAGGCAGGCACTCTCAGCGCTGGGGCAGGACGCCACCGCAGTGCACAAGCTCTTCACCGAGGTTGCCCCGCGTTATACGGAGCGCCCTGGCGGTTACACGCGGATCCTAAAGCTCGGGCCGCGGCGTAGCGACTCAACCGAGATGGTCTATCTCGAACTGGTCTGACCGCGCTCCGCTTGATTCAGCGGTCGTGCTGCCAGTAGCGCGCTCTATGCTCGCGTTGAGTGCGCGATGAAGGTTCTTCTAACTAACGACGACGGCATCGAGGCAGAGGGCCTGCAGACGCTGCGGCTAGCGTTGGCGGCGGTGCCGGGAGTTGAGCTGGTGACGATCGCTCCGGACGGCAACCGTTCGGCATTCGCCCGCAAGATCACGACGCATAAGCCGCTCTGGATCGAAGAGGTCCCGTTTGATGACGGCAGCGTTGGATTTGCCACAGAAGGGACGCCGGTTGACTGCGTGAGGTTTGCGACGCTCGGTCTAGTCGACGGCTTCTACCCAGACTTGATCGTCTCGGGAATCAACCACGGCGCAAACCTTGGCGACGACGTGACCTACTCAGGGACCGTCGCGGCGGCGCTGGAAGGGATCTTGCTCGGCATTCCTGGGATCGCCGTTTCGCAGCAATCGACGAGCCGTGAGATGGACTTTCGCTGGGGCCGCCACTTTGAGTTTGATGCAGGCGCCCGCTTCGTCGCGCGGCTTACCGAGCACATCGGCCATACGCCGCTGCCGGGTGGGACTCTTGTCAACGTCAACGTGCCAGGAGATCAGCCATCAGGGGTAGAGATCACTCGCCTTGGAAAGCGGATCTACCGTGACGAACTAAAGCTCCAAGAGCAAGGGAAGCCGGGCCGGCGACGCTACTCAATCTATGGCGAAGATCACGGGTTTAAGGATGAGGCGGGGACCGATCTCGCAGCGGTCGCCGCTGGCAAGATTGCCGTCACGCCGCTGCACTTCGACCTAACCTATGAGCCTGGGATTGCGTCGCTAGCTGCCCACGACTTGAGCCAGCTCCTCGAAGCTGCCGCTCCAGGGCCGCAGTGAGCGCCGCCGCCGACCGCGCCGCAGAGCTACGCGCCGAGCTGCGCGAACATAACGAGCGCTACTACATAAAGGACGACCCGTCGATTGGGGACGATCAGTACGACGCGCTGCTCGATGAGCTGCGCGCGATTGAGCGAGATAACCCAGAGCTCGTAACGGCTGATTCGCCGACGCAGCGGGTCGGAGCCGAACCGGTCAGCGCGCTTGAGAAGGTGACTCATCCCCAAGCGATGTTTTCGCTTGCCAACGCGCGTAGCCCAGAGGAGTTCGACGCGTGGGTGCTGCGGATGCGCAACCACCTAGCGCGCGAGGGGATTGATGACGCCGCCTTCCGTTACGTCTGCGAGCCAAAGGTTGACGGCTTAGCGATCTCGATCGTCTACCGCGAAGGCTTGCTTGAGCGCGGCGCAACGCGCGGTAACGGCGAGGTTGGCGAGGACGTAACTCACAATCTGCGAACGATTCCGGCGGTTCCGCTCAGCATCGACGACGCGCCGGCGATGATTGAGATCCGCGGCGAGGTCTACATGTCGCTAGAAGGCTTCCAAAGCCTCAACGAAAGGCGTGCCAGCGAAGGCAAGCCAACCTTCATGAACCCGCGCAACGCGGCTGCAGGAACGCTGCGTCAGCTCGACCCACGCTTGGCTGCCGAGCGGCCGCTTTCGCTCTGGGCCTACGGCGTGGGGGCTTGCGAGGGAATTAGCTTCGATTCGCAGTGGGAAACGCTTGAGTGGTTGCGCGAGCGTGGCTTCCCCGTGAACAGCGACATCGAGCGGCTCGACAGCGAGCAGCAAGCAGTCGAACGCTGCCTTGAGTGGCAGCAGCGCCGCGGCTCGCTCAGCTTTGAGATCGATGGAGTCGTGATCAAGGTTGATGACGCCGAGCAGCAGCGAAGGCTAGGTGTAGTTGGCCGTGATCCGCGCTGGGCGGTCGCTTGGAAGTTCCCGCCGACGACGAAGATCACTGAGCTCAAACAGATCGAGTGGAGCGTCGGCAAGTTTGGCGACCTGCACCCCTTTGCCGTGCTCGAACCGGTCGAAGTCGGCGGCGTCGTTGTGCAGCACGCAACGCTCCATAACGAAGAGGATCTAGCGCGCAAGGACGTGCGCCCGGGGGACGAAGTGATCATTTTGCGGGCTGGTGATGTGATCCCGCAAGTCGTCTCGCCGGCCCCTCATGCGGCCGAGCGGAAAGGGCGCGGAGGGCCGGTGAAAGCGCCCAATAAATGCCCGGTCTGCTCTACCGCAACGCTCAAGCCAGAGAACTCCGTCTTCACCAAGTGCCCAAATCGCGACTGCGCAGGCCGCCGCGAGGCGCTGCTGACGCACTTCGTCTCGCGCGGAGCGATGGATGTTGATGGCCTCGGCGAGAAGCTCGTCGTGATGCTGCTCGAGAAGGGGCTAATTGAGAACGCCGCCGACCTTTATGGGCTGGAGATCGCTCAGTTAGCCGAACTTGACGGAATGGGGGAGCTGTCGGCGCGGGCGATTATTGACTCGCTTGAGGCGTCGAAGGCGCGTCCGTTCGCGAGCGTCCTCTTCGCGCTTGGAATTGAGGGGGTTGGTGAGGTGACGGGCCGCAGCTTGGCCCAGCGGCTCCGCACGATCGACGCGCTTCTGGCGGCCGATGTTGATGCGATCTCGCAGACGCCTGGCGTCGGGCCGATCGTTGGCGAGCTAATCACCACGCAGCTGGCCGATCCGCAGATGCGAAAGCTGATCGCTGCGCTGCAAGCCGCCGGGTTGCAGTTCGAGCAGGAGGGCCCGCCACCAGGTGAGGGGCCGCTCGCCGATAAGACTTTCGTCCTCACCGGGACGCTGCCAACGCTGACACGCGAGCAGGCGAGCGAGAAGATCCTCGCCGCCGGTGGCCGCGTCACTACCTCAGTGTCGAAGAAGACCGACTATCTGGTCGCCGGCGAAGCCGCAGGCTCAAAGCTTGAGAAGGCGGAGCGGCTAGAGGTGACGGTATTGGGCGAAGCTGAGCTACTGCAGCTGCTCGGGCAGGACGCCGAGGCTTAGGGGCCGCTGTACTGGGCGATCGCCTCAGCGACCTTGTCCTGCGGCCCGTGCACGCGGTCGGGCGTCACACCATTCATCAGCATTGCAAACGCAATTAGATGGCCATTCGGTGCGTGGCAGATGCCGACCAAGCTGCTGACGCTGCTGAGTGTCCCCGTCTTGCCGTGGCATCTGCCGTCGGCTGCAGTGCCGCTCATCCGCCCCGCCAGCGTTCCGGTCTGGCCGGCAATCGCGAGTGAGTTTTCGAACGCGGCCGGCTGTGCACTCGCGTGCATCGCTGCGAAGAGTGCGACCACCTGCCGCGGCGAGGTGCGATCGGCGCTCGAAAGTCCTGAGCCATCGCTGATCTGCGGGTGAATCTGCAGCCCGCTGAGCAGCGATTGAACGACTCTCACGCCCGCTGGCGTGGTTCCCGACCCGCCGAAGCTTGCGCCGATGTTCTTCAGCAGCATCTCCGCAAGGAAGTTGTCGGACGGAGTGTTCGTTTGCTGGATCAGGCTCGCCATCGTCGGCGACCGGAGGACATCAAGGACTCGCGCTCCGCGCGGCGTTAGGCCCAGTTGAGTCTGGACCGAGCGCGATATATGACGGCGATTCAAGGCTGCGGCCAGCGCCTTCGCGCCGGCAAGCCCCGGATTGGCGTAGTCGCTCGATCCACGGTCCACCACCAAGCCTCCCAGCGAGCCACCGATGTAACCGTCGGGACTCCAACTGCTATTCGGGCCGCCGCGCCGAGGGTCGAACCGCGACTCATCGCCGATCACCGCGCCCTTAATGCGCTTGATCCCTGCTGTGGCGGCTGCCTGGGCAAGCGTGTTGATCTCGTTGCCGCTAAGTGTTGGGTCGCCGCCACCGCGCAAGATGAGATTGCCGGTCAATACCCCGCTGGCGTCGATTGAGCCGCTGGCAAGGAGCGTCGTGCTGAGCCGTGCGGTCGGCCCGAAACGGATCAATGCCGTCGAGGTCGTATAGAGCTTTTCGACCGATGCGGGGATCCGTAGAACGTCAGCGCGACTCGCGTACAAAGTCTCCCTCGTAGTTAGGTCGGTGACCAATGCTCCGGTTTGGTTCCCAACGTGCGCGAGCGCAGCGGTGATCTTCTTCTGCAGCGATGGCTTGTTCAGAGCTAGCGCCGGTGCTGCTGGGCCAGCCGCACACAGCATTGCCGCAGCCGTGCAGAGGAGCGCCGTGCGCTTGATCCACATCACGCAAGTCACGGTAGCGGCCAATCGGGCTGGCTGCGCAGGTAGCGCTGCGCCCATGACCGGCCGTCACGAGCGCGCGTTAGCCGTAGAATGTCTCGTAATGGCCGATGTTGTGAAGCTCTCCAGCGCCAACCGCAAGCCGCCCCGCGGCGGTGGCAAGAAACGACCTGAGAAGACGGCACTGGTACTTGGCGGCGGCGGGATGACCGGAGCCGTTTATGAAATTGGCGCGCTGCGTGCGCTGGATCTATTGGCCGTAAATCGCAACGTCAACGAGTTCGATATCTACGTTGGTACCAGCGCTGGCGCTTTTGTCGCCGCCCTCGCTGCCAATGGGGTCACTCCTGAAGAGATGATGCGCGTCGTGAACGGCCAAGAGTCAAGCCCGTTCCGCGATTTAAGCCTCGGCACAATGCTGCGGCCCAACCTGCTCGAGTACGCGCGCACCGGTGCGTTGTTGCCGTTGCGGCTTGCGCGCCTTGCACGCGATCTGGCTCCCCGCTGGCGCAGCGTGTCGGCGATGGACCTGCTGCTTGGCCTCAGCGAGGACCTGCCTTCGGGAATCTACAGCGGCTCGGGACTCGAGAAGTACCTCAAGGAGGTACTCAGTGACCCGGAGCGAACCGACGACATTCGAGCGCTCGGCTGCGAGCTCTACATCACGGCGACAGACCTAGACTCGTGCGAGCGGATTGTCTTTGGCGAAGAGGGCTGGGACGACGTGCCAATCTCGCGCGCGGTTCGGGCCTCCGCGGCGCTGCCGATGGTCTTCAAGCCGGTCAAGGTGCGCGACCGCGAGCTCGTCGACGGCGGAATCATCTCGACGACCAATGTCGACATCGCGGTTGCTGCAGGGGCAACGATGATCGTGGTCGTCAACCCCGTCGTTCCGTTGATCGCTGATCTCGAGGGAGAGCAACCACAGGGCTACGGCGAGCGTCCAAGCCACGTCAGCGACATGGGGATCGCTCAGATCGGCTACCAGACGTTCAAGCTTCTGGCTTATCAGCGGCTGCACGAGATGGTTGACCAGTGGCAGGAGCGCTACCCCGGCGTCGACATCATCTTGATCGAGCCCGAAGCGGATGACATGCTGATGTTCCAGACCTCGATCATGGATTTCAGCAAGCGGATAGAGATTGCACGCCACGGTTTCCAGTCGGTCACAGTGAAGCTGGCGGAGCATTACGAGGCCTATAAGGAGATCTTCGGCCGCCACGAGATTGAGATCTCTGCCGCGCGCGTGAGGAAGGTCGTCAAGCACGTAACGCGAGAGCAGGAGAAGACGCGAGCTTGGCGCCGGATCCTTGAGCAGACGACCAGCACGTTGCTGCGCCAATCGGCCGACGAGCCAATCGATGAGATTGCGATGCCGACCGTTAAGTCAACGCCACGTCGCGCCGCAAGTCGGCGCTAAAGCGCTCCGCCGAGCGCGCTAAGCAGGCGGTCGCTTGCGGCCGCGTCCTGAACTGCAACGCGGATCCGCTGTGGGTCGCCCAGCGTGCCGCCGGCTCGCACGATCACCCCAGCCTTGGCGAGGCGCCCGGCCAGCTCAGCTCCATCGATCCCTTCGGCCGCGAGCCAGAGCAGGTTCGCTTCGCTCGGCGGGCCAAGCTCCAGCGGCATCGCTGCCAGCTCATTGCGCAGCCGCAAACGCTGCTCGGCGACGGCGGCCGTCCGTGCGCTCACAACCGAGCTGGCATTGCGCAGAGCTTCGAGAACCCCGGCCTGAGTCAGCTCGCCGATCCCAAGCGGTGGCCCAATCGCGCTTAGTAGGGATTCACTTCCAGGCCCGCCGATCGCATACCCGCAGCGCAGCCCAGCGAGGCCCCACGCTTTCGAGAAACTACGGAAGATCAATAGCCGTGGGTGACGCTCGCAGAGGCCAATTGTCGCGTCGACCGGTTCGGCAGTTACAAAATCGCGCAGCGCCTCGTCGAGCACAACTGCGACGCGCTCCGGCAGCGCTTCGAGCAGCTGTGAGAGTTCGGCCACGCCGATCAGCTCGCCGCTTGGGTCGTTCGGGTTACAGAGCGCGACAATTCGCGTCTTCTTCGTCACTGCCGCGAGGATTGCTTCAGCCGAATGCTTTGCAACGGTCACCACCTCGCCGCCAGCTTCGCGCGCCATCACCGGATACAGCTGGTATGACGGCCACGGGGTAATCAGTTCATCGCCTGGAGCGAGCAGGGTCTGGGCCGCGCTGACCAGAAGCTGCGACGCACCGTCACCGAGCACGATCCGCTCGGCAGGGACGCCGTGGACGTGCGCAATCTCCGCTCGCAATTCGCCTGCCGGTTCCATGTAATTGTGAAGGCCCCGCTGAGCCATGTAGGTGATCGCACCGACAACCGACGACGGCGGATATTCGGGCCAGGTGGTCGCTGAAAGGTCGAGTTTGTCAACGGTTGCGAGCGCCTTGCGCCTGCGCTCATCAGCTTCACTCTTGAGCCGCGCGCTGACCTCCTCAGGGTCTAGCTCCTCGAACTGCTTGTAGTGGTCGAGCAGGCCCATTAGGGAGTAGAGGGAGCGGTTCCGCTACTTGCGAGCCCGCCGCCGAATATCAGCCAGATGCTAAATATCGTCACGCCGACCATCGCTGTGTAGGCAAAGACGCGCCCGATCACGCCGCTGCGCTGATCAACTCCGGAGGCTCGCCGCATCAGAATCCAGGCGGAATCGAGCTTCTTGCAGACCACTAGGCCAGCGATCAGCGTCAGCAGAATGCCGAGGAAAACGACGACGGTGGCGAGGAAGATGTGGTCTACGAGCGGCGGGATGTGCGAAACGATCCACAGCCAGCCCGCTTCCACAGGGCCCCAGAAGGTCAGGTTGATCAACACCATCAGTGCCAAGACGCAGTGGCCAAGTAGCGCGTCCCTGCGCCGCTGGCGTGGGTCGCCGAGAACCGGCTCGCCACGGTAGTGGACGGGCTGGGTTCCAGGGCGCCTGCCGACGAAGAGCCCGCCGGTATCGCTTGGATCGCTGCGCATCTGAATAAGGGTACGCGGCGCGCCACTCTCATGACGCGTTTCGCTTTATTTAGCTCGCGTAGAGAGCGTCGAACCGATCGCCGTACTTCTCCTCGACGACGTTCCGCTTGACCTTCATCGTCGGCGTCAGCTCGCCGGTTTCCTGAGTTAGGTCGTGCTCAAGGATGAAGAACTTCTTGACCTGTTCGACCGGTGCATAGTGGCCATTCGCGCGGTCGAGCTCGGCTTGGATGATCTCAATCACCTGCGGGTTCTGAGCCAACGCGGGAATCGAGGCATCTTCAATGCCTTGCTCTGCTGCCCAGGGAATGATCTGCTCCTCGTCGAGCGTGATCAGCATCACCGGGTAGGCCCGACGGTCGCCGTGCATCACTGCCTGACTTACGAAGCGGGTCTGTTTCATGTCGTTTTCGAGATTGGCCGGGGTCAGGTTCTTCCCGCCGGCCGTGATGATGATGTCCTTCTTGCGGCCGGTGATGAACAGGTAGCCGTCATCGTCAACTTTGCCCACGTCGCCGGTGTGGAGCCAGCCGTCAACGACCGCTCCAAAGCTGGCGTCGTCGTTCTTCCAGTAGCCGCCGAAGATGTTGGCTCCCTTGAGCAGAATCTCGCCGTCCTCGTCAGCGATCTTGATCTCCACGCCCGGCAGCGCCCTCCCGACTGAACCAAAGCGGTGCGCTTCAGGTGAGGAGGTTGTTGCGACGGTGGCGGTCTCCGTCATCCCGTAGCCCTCCATCACCGGCACGCCGGCGGCATAAAAGAACTCAAGGATCTGATGGGCGATCGGCGCGGCGCCGGTTACCGCTTCCCGGACGTTGCCGCCGAAGGCCGCGCGGACGTTTACGAATAGCTGCTCGTCGAACTGGTCGAAGGCGGCTTGAAGCTCGTCCGGCACCGGTTGCCCTGTGATCTGCAGGTCGCGCACTTGTACGCCAACCTCCGTCGCCTTGGCCAGCATCTCAGGGTCAACGTTGCCGGCGACCATCGTGTAGAGCTTCTCGAAGATACGCGGCACGGAGGGCAGGAAGGTTGGCTTGACCTCACCGATGTCGGCGATGATCTTGGTTGTGTCGCCGGTCCAGTAGGCGATCGCGGTGCCGGTGTCGGCGGCGCCGAGCGCCACGAGGATTGCGAAGGCGTGCGCGAGCGGGAGGAAGAGGTAGACGACGTCCTCGCCAGCGCCAAATAGGCCGCGCTCGTTGGTCATGTCTAGGACTGCGCGGTAGTTGCGCTGCGAGAGGATGCAGCCCTTCGGTGGGCCGGTCGTACCGGAGGTGTAGATGAAGGTGTAAGGGTCGTCCGGCGTGACCGCCTCGTAGCGGTCAACCAGCTCCTGCTCGGCGCGCGCGCGGCCTCGTTCGCGGACGTCGTCGAGCGAGATTGCGTCGGGGGTGCCGTCGCTCTGTTCGATCGCGATGATTGTTTTTAGGTTTGGAAGCTGATCGCGAACCTCAGCGATCTTGGCGTACTGCTCAGCGTCTTCGACGACGATCGTCGTTGACTCAGAATTGCCTGCAACCCACTCGCATTCCTTCGGCGAATTCGTTGGGTAGATCGGCACGACGACCCCACCAGCGGAGCTGATCGCGAATGAGCTGTAAACCCACTCTGGCCGCGTACCGCAGAGGATGGAAACGCGATCCCCGGGCTCAAGGCCAAGGTCGATCAGCCCACGGCCGATCTCGGAGACGATTTCGCCTACTTCGCCAAAGCTAACGTCAAGCCACTCGTCGCCAACCTTGTGGCGCACGGCTGGGCGATCGGCGTACATCGCTGCAGCGATCGGCAGCATGTCGGCGATCGTCTTCGACCCTGTTGATGGTGAAGTACTTGCTTCCATGATTCTCTCCTCGTTGGCGGAAACGGCGATGCCGATACTACGCAAATTGCGGACTTTGTGTCAGCGTCTACGCGTCAAGCCGATCGATTAGCTGCTCAGCTGCGGCCGCGCTTGCGTCGGCCTAAGAAGCCGGCGCGCCAGAAAATTAGGTACAGGGCGACGACGAAAACGATCGATACGCCAAGGCCGAAGATCAGGAAGTCGCCGAGCCCGTCGATTCGGTCGGTCATCCATCCGAAGTTTTGACCGAAGAAGCCGACGAGAAAGGTCAGTGGCAGGAAGAAGGTGGCTACGACGGTGAGCACCTTCATCGTCTCGTTCAGCCTTTTCGATGCTGCTGAGACATACAGATCAAGCGCATTGGTGATCAATTCGCGCACAATCTCGATCTGTTGCGAGGTTAACGCGAGGCGGTCATATAAATCGCGGATCACGTTGTGGGCAGAGCCTTCGTGGCTGCCGGGGATCCGGTTGAGCAGCTCACGGTGCCCGGCCATCACGTCCCGCTGGCGATCGATAGTCTGGCGAACCTTGACCAGCGAATGCTTCAGTTCGAGCAGGCGATGGCGCGTTTCGGTTTGAGGGTCGCGCATCACCTCGTCTTCAATCACGTCGAGTTCGTTCTCAAGATGCGCGAGTGGCGGAGCAAAGCTGGCCGCAAGCGAATCAAGGAAGCGCAGCAGGGCGGCCTGGGCGTTGTGCACGTCATCGGCGGCGACGCGCTGTTCGGCGCGCTCGATCGCATCGCTGTCATGGCGACGGACGCAGAGCACAACATTTTCGGTGATGTGGAAGTGAACTTCAACCAGTCGTGGCAGGTCGCCTGCGTCACGCTCCTCAATCCCAGCGCCATAGAAGACCAGCAGCGCTGACTGCGGGTAGTCATCGAGTTTCGGCATCTGACCAAACTCGATCGAATCGTCGATTGCGAGCGGGTCTAGCCCGAGTTCCTCGCCCACCACAGTTAGCGTTTCCGGTGTTGGGCAATTGAGCGAGAGCCAGATCGGCTCGGCGCCCTCAACTGTTGGGCGCACATCTGATGGCTCACTGATCTGCAGAATCTTCATTGTTCGACGCAAGCTATAGGGTCACGCCTAGATCGGTGTCAACAAGATGTGCTGGTTTTTTGCGCGCTGGCTACCGCCAGTGAAGCGTCAGATTGGATTTGGAATGTCGATGAACTCGTGGCTTACGCCAAAGCGCTCGGCGATCAGTTCGCCGAGGCGTCGCACGCCAAGCGTTTCCGTCGCGTAATGGCCGGCGGCGATGAAGTGGATTGCGCCCTCGCGCGATTCATTCATCACGCGCTCAGCAGGCTCTCCGGTGATGAAGGCGTCGAAGCCAGCCTTGATTGCGCCGTCGAGGTAGGAGGAGCCGGCGCCGGAGACGATCGCGACGCTCCTGATCTGCTCGGGGCCGCCGTCGAAAACCAGCGGCTGGCGCCTGCCGCAGGCTGCCGATGTTCGTGCCGCCAGCTCCGCGATGCTGATCCCATCAGCTGGGAAGAAGCCCGCAACGCCGATTGTTTTTGCGCCGAGCTGGCCGAACGGCTGCTGGCGCTCGCATCCGATCGCGGCGGCGATCAGCGCGTTGTTCCCAATCTCAGCGTGGCCGTCGAGCGGAAGGTGGTAGGCAAGTAGCGAACAGTCGCGAGCGAAGAGCAGCTCGAGCCGACGCTTGGCGGCGCGGTCGATCACGGTCGGTGTGCGTCCCCAGATCAGTCCGTGGTGGGCGAGCACTAGGTCGCCCTCAAGCTCTGCGGCGCGTTCGAACAGCTCAAGGCTGGCCGAAACTCCACTGACGATTGCGCTTACCTCGCTACGGCCCGGCACCTGGAGCCCGTTTGGGCAGTAGTCCTCAAACGACTGTGCGTCTAGTAATTCGTCACAGAAGTTCACGATCTCGTCCAACTTGGCCATCCCAGCAGGGTAGAGTGCGAGCCGTGGCCAAGGACGAACTAATCGATTCGATGAGCGATTCGCAGCTCTACTCAATCGGAGCTTTCTTCTGCGATGAGCACCCTGCGCTCGTTGATGACGTCCTGGAGCAGAGCGTTGAGATAGAGCGCGACGGCCTAGCTCGTTGGGCGAAGAAGGAGAAGGTCGAAGAGTCTGTGGCACTGCAGACGTTGATCACCGGCCTCTCCGTGCGCTTCTACACTGCGCTCGCCGGCGGCGAGTAGGCCAGCTAGCTACTCCTGCCATACTGAAGTCCACTTCGGGGCGTGGCGCAGCCTGGTAGCGCGCACCGTTCGGGTCGGTGAGGTCGGAGGTTCAAATCCTCTCGCCCCGATTAGTGGAAGCCTTCCGTTGCCGCGGGAGGCTTCGCTGCCGCCGTCCGCACAGTTCGTCGGGGTCAGCGGTAGGTTGGGTTATGGCTTCAGCTCAAGCGCCGATCGAACTGCCAGCCGAAACCGAGGATTCGGAATCGAGCCGTGGGCGCATGCGGAGCGCGCTGTCGCGCGGAAAGCTGCTCGCGACGATTGCTTACCGTGATCCGGTCCACGTTTCTGAGCGACTGACGCTCTTCGGTGCTAACAACCTCGCTGAACCATCGCAGCGCTGGGCTGAGCGCGTCCAAGCTGAGCAGCCCGATGCTTCGCGGGCGCAGATCGCTGAGACGCTTCGAACGAAGAGCGCGCACATCGCGCGCGTGGACGGCGCGCTCTCCGGAACGCCATTCTTGATCGCATTAGCGCCGGCCTACATGGCCTACCTCTGGCAGGAGGGGCGGATGGTTTTACGGACCGCGGCGCTGTACGGCCGTGATCCGAGCGCACTAACGACCTCGGCCGAGACGTTGGTTTTGAGAGGTGTGCACCCAACCGTTGATGTGGCGCTCGCTGCGCTGGAGAGGGTGCGCGACATCCCGATGCCCGGCAAACCCGAGTCGCGGCGCCCGCTCAAGGTTTGGGTCAGCGCGGTCTACTCGCTGATGATCTTCGGGGGCTTCCTGTCTGCGCCGGGCGGAGAGAAAGCCCGCGGCGCGCGCGCACGTCTGAAAGCAACGATTGGAATCGCCGTAGGACTGATTATCTGGGTTTCAACTTGGGTCTTCCCAGTCACCTTCATGATTGTCATGGCATGGGGCTGCGAGAGCCACGCGCGCCAACTGGGCAACCGTGCGGCCGCTCTCTATGGCGGCGAGGTGGATAATGCCCAAGCTGCGATCGAGCACGCCGACAATGTCCACGACAAAGGCCACGACCGGCGCGGCATCGTCCGAACGGTCTTCCTCGGCCTCTCGTTAGCGATCCCCTTAGGAATAGTTGCCGGCGTGATCCACCTTCTGCAGAACAGCAGCAGCCCTCTACTGATGGGCGTCGGAGCGCTGGTTGCGGTCTCGGTCGTGGTGGCGGTGGGTATTTCAGCGGGGAAGAGTTAAGCGCCGCGGCGGCAGATCTGGTCGAATGGCTCGTATGAGTGTGATCTCGCCCGACCTTCGTAAACATTGGCGCCTCAGCGGAAACCAGGTGATCGTCGCGATCGCTCTGATGATCGGCGTCGGGCTCGTCTTCTATTCGTACGTTTCGCTGAACGAGCCTCCGCCGGCTGGGCGCTGGCCGGCCTATTTCGCTTGGAACCCTGAAACGCAGTCCTTGGCGCAGCCGTCGAGTGGTCCGGGGGCGTACCAGTCGTTCGTGCTTAAGAGCTGGCTCGACAGCCATGTTCCGTTTGTGCCGCTGCTCTCGATTCCCTACCTCTCGTTCCTGCTGCTCGCTCCGATCGTCGTGCCGCTGCTGAACCTGCGCGTCAGCTTCAAGCGTTTCCTGACAGTCGCGATCGCACTAATCATCAGCCAACTCGTGCTTGACGTTGCCTACCTGCTGTTTCAAACCAACGTGATCCGCGACGTTCACGCTGGCGGCGGCTTCAGCGGCTTTCTCGTCAAACAGGTTTGGGGCAACGACCAGCCCTTCAACGGCTTCCCTTCCGGCCATTGCACCTGGACCACAATCGCGATCTGTTCCCTGATGCGGCTGCGCAAGGTGATGCCGAAGACGGCGTGGATTATGAGCGGCTGGCTGCTGCTGATCTACCCGGCAACGGTGATGCTTCGCCAGCACTATCTGATCGACGTTTACACCGGTCTTTTCGTCGGCTTCGCCGTCTACTGGGCGGTGATGTTCGTGGTCGAGCGCCCGCGACTGGCGCCGCGCAGTGACGATCTCGCTCAGACTTAGAGCTCTCGCTTTAGCTTCCGTTCCGGCAGCACGAAATAGCCGACGGCTAGGGCGATCGCGGCACCGATCAGCGTGTCGACGACGCGGCGCTCGGCCCAGATTATGAAATCGTGATCTCGCGCGCCGAACACGGTCAGAACCATGAATGTGATCCCTGCCGCGTAGACGGTGTAGTTGCGCTGGAGATAGAGCAGGCCTCCGAGCAGCGCTAACGCTGCTAGGCCAAACATCACTTCGGCTGGGAGAACCTCGGATAGGCCACTGATCACGAGGGCGCCGACGATCACTCCGCCGCTGCGCTTCAGCGCCTTCTGCCAGCTTGACGCGCGATCCGGCCCGAGCACGATGAAGATCGTCAGCATGATCCAGAAGACATTGTGGTTGCTGTTGATCTGGAAAATTCCCATCGCGACACCGAGAGCCAGGGCGCGCCGCGTCGCGTAGCGGAAGGTGTCGTCGCGCTGCCGCAGCGATTCACCGATTGCCGCCCGCGGCGAAGTCTTGGCCTCAGCCTGAGCAGACTGCTCTTCCGGCTTGTCTGGTGGGCTTCCCCGTAGCGCACGCAGCACAACGACGATGCCAACGATCACTAGCCCGGCGGCGATGCCTATTAGTCCGAGCTCGAGTGCTCTGCTTACACTGAGGCCAATGGTCACGTGGAGAGCCGCTGGGAAGAAGTAGGCAAGCGAGAGCAGTGAACCTGCGAATGCGAAACCCGATCCGCCAGCAGCGAGAATTGCTCCCGCGAAGGCGACCAGCGCCATCGCGATGCCGGCTGCAATTGGATGACCGCCGGTCGCGTAAGCGAGCAGCAACATCAAGAAGGTTGCGGTGGCGCTTACCAGGCCGGCCTTCCAGAGCATCTCGCGCGGGCTCAGGATCGCTGCTGCAACGACGAATAGCGCCGCGATCGCGGCCCCGACCGAATCGCCCCCGTAACCGGCCGCAAAAGCGCAGCCGCCGCCAAGGCCGCCCGAGATCAGCGCAATCGCTGTGAGGCCCCAAGCGAGAGGGGGATTGGCAGCTTTATCGGTCATCCGCTGGTGCCAGAAGCTAACTGGTCAGCAGGCCGTGTGCTAGCCAACGATTTTTAGCGCGACCCGGCGCTGGCGACGTTGCGCGGGCCGCTGCTGCGACCGCTGCCGCCGTTGCCACCGCTGCCACTGCGCTTCTTGTTCGACGGGCGCCCTCGGTTGGGGTTACCTCCGCCGCTTGGCTTGCCGCCGCCGTTCTGGCCACCGCTTGGCTTGCCGTTGCGGTGGCTCTGGTGTGGGCTGTCACCGACGGCGCTCTGGAGCTCATCGCTGAGCTTCAGTTGGCGCGTCATCTTCTTCATCTCACCGAGCTGATCCTGCGAAACGAATGTAACTGCGACGCCACGCTCGCCTGCGCGGCCGGTACGGCCGGTGCGGTGAACGTAATCCTCGGTTTGGCCGGGAGGGTCGAAGTTGATCACCTTAGAGATGCCGTCAACGTGGATGCCACGGGCGGCGACGTCGGTTGCGACCAGCGTCGTTACCTTGCCCTTCTCGAAATCGGCCAGTGCTCGCTCGCGCTGGCGCTGGCTCTTGTTCCCATG
>CAIJLJ010000151.1 GCA_903821395.1 uncultured Solirubrobacterales bacterium
CAATCATCGTGCGCGTCAACGGCGCCTAGAGTAAGGCTCCATGGAGCCGGCCAAACAGGCAGCAGCGTTCTTCGATCTCGACCGCACGCTGGTCGCGGGCTCGTCGGGTATCTACTGGGCGCGCGCGGCCGTCGACGCCGGGATCGTTACGCGCCGCCAGATGGTGCGGCTATTAGGGGCGAACTTGAAATTCCGCCTGCGCGGCTCGACCGACGAGTCGACCGACGCAATTCGCGAGCGACTTTCGGAGTTGGTCGCAGGCCGCGACGCGATGGAGCTGCGGCGGATGATGCCCGAGGTCTTGGCCGGTGTCTTGCCGCGGCTTTATCCGCAGATGCTGCAGATTGCCTACGACCATCAGGATGCAGGGCGCAAGGTCTATATCGCCACCGCGTCATCGCAGATCGTCGCCGAGATGCTTAGCGACGTGCTCGGCTTTGATGGTGGCATCGGATCAATTCCGGAGATCGTCGACGGCAGAATGACCGGCCGCGACGCCGACGTCTTTCCTTACCGCGAAGGGAAGGCCCAGCGGATCACTCAGCTCGCCGAGGTCGAGGGGATAGACCTCGCCGCCTCGTACGGCTACTCCGACTCCGAATCAGACCTGCCGATGTTGCGACTGGTCGGCCACGCCGTCGCCGTCAACCCCGACACTGAGCTTGAGGCGATCGCCGCCGAAGAAGGCTGGGAGGTAATGCGCTTCGATCAACTTGGGCGCAAGTTGCTCGCGCTGGGTGCGCTTGCCCTGATGGGACTCGTCGGCACGGCCGGGCGCACGGTCGTCGTGCGTCGCAGCGCAGCGCCACCAGCCGGCCCTCGGCTGAGAACCCCGTGGGCGCGCCGATGAGCCTCGAGTTCTTAACCGATGAGCAGCGCGAGATCGATCAGCTTGCTCGTCGCTTTGCCGACGAGCAGGTCGCGCCGCAGGCTGCACGCTGGGACCGCGAGCACGAGTTTCCGCGTGAGACGATCGCAGCGCTTGGCGAACTTGGCTTGATGGGCGTCTGCGTTCCGAGCGACCTTGGTGGCAGCGGCGCTGACTTCGTCTCGTACACGCTGGTTCTTGAGCAGATCTCGCGCGCCGACGCTGGGCTCGGTACGGCGCTTGCCGTTCACACCGGCGCTGGAACGATGCCAATTGTCGTCCACGGAAGCGACGAGCAGCGCGAGCGGCTAGTGCCTCCGCTCGCTCAGGGCCACGAAATTGCTGCTTTCGCGCTCACTGAAGCCGGTTCCGGTAGCGACGCCGGGGCAATGCTCAGCCGTGTCGAGGAGAAGGAGGGGGAGCTGCTCCTGACGGGCACCAAGCAGTGGGTCAGCAACGGTTCGCAGGCCCACAACTTCACAGTCTTCGCGCTCGACCCAGTCGCCGACATGAAGCCGAGCGCGTTCATCGCGCGCCGCGGTGCCGCAGGCCTGACGCTGCTCGGAGAGGCCGAGAAGCTCGGCCAGCATTCGTCTTCGACGGCCGACATTGGTTTTGACGCGACGCCAGTCGAGCGGCTCGGCGAGCCCGGCGCGGGGATGGCGATCGCGCTATCGACGCTCGATGGCGGCAGAATTGGGATCGCCGCGCAGGCCACCGGCATCGCCCAGGCCGCGCTCGACCTCGCGGTCGGCTACGCGAAGGAACGCGTCGCCTTTGGCCGTCCGATCGGTGGCTTTGGAGCGATTCAGCAGAAGCTCGCCGAGATGCAGACCGAGATCGAGGCGGCCCGCGCTCTGACTTTACGTGCCGCTCGCTTGAAGGACGCTGGTCTGCCGCACACGATCGAGGGTGCGCAGGCCAAACTCTTTGCCAGCCGCGTCGCGCGGCATTGGACCGGCGAGGCGATCCAGGTCCTTGGCGGCTACGGCTATACGAAGGATTTTCCTGCCGAGCGTTACTTCCGTGACGCCAAAATAACCGAGATTTACGAGGGCACAAGCGAGATTCAGCGGCTCGTAATCGCCCGCGGGCTGCTCGGCGAAATCGCTCGCGAAGACTAAGCCACAAGCTGCGGACGAAGCCGCAGCGTATTCTCTGCGCAATGGAGCAGATCCCCACAGGCGACGAGTCGCGCACGGAGGCATGGCGTGAAGCGTTCGAGGCGACGCCGGAGCGGGACGTCCCTTTCACGACGCTCTCGGGCACGCCGGTCGAGCCTCTCTACACCGAGGACGACCTAACCGCGGACTCCGCTGAGCAGATCGGGCTGCCGGGCCAGTATCCATTCACACGTGGCGTATATCCGTCGATGTACCGCGGCCGCCTTTGGACAATGCGGCAGTTCGCCGGGTTTGGCAGCGCCGAGGAGACGAACGAACGCTTCCATTACCTGCTCGACCATGGCCAGACAGGGCTATCGACGGCCTTCGACATGCCTTCGCTGATGGGCCACGATTCTGACAGCCCGCTTTCGCTCGGCGAGGTTGGGCGCGAAGGCGTGGCGGTTGACACGGTCGAAGACATGACCACGCTTTACAAGGGAATAGACCTCGGCGAGGTCTCGGTCTCGATGACGATCAACGCTCCAGCCGCGATCATGCTCGCCTACTACGTCGTTGCCGCCGAGCGCGAAGGCGTGCCGCCGCAGCAGCTCGCCGGCACAATTCAAGCCGACATCCTGAAGGAGTACATCGCGCAGAAAGAGTGGTGCTTCCCAATCGATCCAGCGATGCGGATCATGGGCGACATGATCGAGTGGTGCTCACAGGAGATGCCTCGCTGGCATCCGGTCTCAATCAGCGGTTACCACATCCGTGAGGCCGGCTCGACAGCCGCGCAGGAGCTCGCCTTTACGCTCAAGGATGGGCTTACCTACGTCGAGCAAGCGGTCGAGCGCGGACTGGACGTCGATGACTTTGCTCCGCGGCTTTCGTTCTTCTTCAACGCCCAGATTGACTTCTTCGAGGAGATTGCCAAGTACCGCGCAGCGCGCAGGATCTGGGCCCGCGAGCTCAAGGAGACGTTCGGCGCGAAGAACCCGAAGAGCTGGTTGATGCGCTTCCACACCCAAACCGCTGGCGTCTCGCTGACCGCGCAGCAGCCACTTAACAACGTCGTGCGCACCGCGATCGAAGCGCTCGCCGGCGTGCTCGGTGGTACACAGTCGCTGCACACCAACAGTTACGACGAGGCGCTCGCGCTGCCTACCGAGGACGCAGTCCGTCTGGCTTTGCGAACCCAGCAGATCATTGCTGATGAGACAGGTGCCGCCAGCACGATCGACCCGCTCGGTGGCTCTTACTTCGTAGAGGCCCTGACCGACAAGATCGAGGCCGAGGCCTACGAATACTTCAAGAAGATTGACGAGCTCGGTGGGATGGTGGCGTCGGTCAAGGCGAACTACCCGCAGCGCGAAATCGCCGACGCTAGCTATGAGCTGCAACGCGAGATCGACTCGGGCCGTCGCGTCGTCGTCGGCGTCAACGCTTACGTCGAGGGCGATGATGCCCAGACCTCTCTGCACCGCAGCGATCCGGAGATGGAACGCGGTCAGGTTGACCGCCTGAACGCCGTCCGCGCGGGCCGCGACGCTGGTGCTGTTGAGGCATCGCTCGTCAAACTGCGCGAAGCTGCGGCCCAGGAAAGGGCTAATCTGATGCCGCTGTTGCTGGATTGCACTCGAACTGACGCATCTGAAGGAGAAATAGTTCAAGCTTTACAAGACGTGTTCGGTAGTTACACCGAATCGCCAGTTTTCTAAAACCTAGGAGATACAGATGACCCGCAAGCTGATGTTGATCGCCGCAGTACTCACACTCGCCCTCGGTGCAGTTGCAGGAGTAGCCGTTGCAAGCGGCGGAGCGCACTCTGCCGCGAGCAAGACGTTCACGCTGCGCGACTCGTACATCAGCCCGAACAGCGTCTCTGTTTCAAGGGGCACGACGCTCCGCTTTGTCTGGGCCGGACACCTGCCGCACAATCTTGTCGGCCCGGGCGCAAACTACGGTGCCCGCGTGCGCGGGTCGGTCTCAGTTCGTGCCTCGCGATCGGGCACATACATGTGCACGATCCATCGCGGCATGGCGGTCTCAGTCAGAGTTCACTAGGGCGGGGAGGCGCTGAGCGGCGCCGTTCTACTACCATCGCGGTGTGTGCGAGATGCCTCGCACCGTGCCTAAGATGAGCGCCTCTTCCCCAACTCAAAAGATCCGTGTCGTAGTCGCCAAGCCCGGCCTTGACGGCCATGACCGTGGCGCAAAGATCATCGCTCGCGCATTGCGCGACGCTGGGATGGAAGTTATCTACACCGGTCTTCACCAGACGCCCGAACAGATCGTCGAAACTGTGGTGCAAGAAGACGCTGACGCGGTCGGACTGTCAATCCTGTCTGGCGCGCACATGACGCTGGTGCCGAAGATCGTTGAGATGCTCCGCGAGCAGGGCATTGACGACGTCGTCGTGACCGTCGGCGGCACGATTCCGGCCGACGACATCCCTCAGCTCAAGGAGCTCGGCGTCGCAGCCGTCTTCACGCCCGGAGCGCCGACCCAGGAAATCATCGATTTTCTGATCAGCGCCGTAGGGGATAGAGCGCCTCGTTAGTCCCGCGGTACAGAACCGACTGACTAGTCAGTCAATGCCACCGATACACTTTCAAACAGACCGAAATAGGAGATTGACGAAGTGAAAATTTGCGTACTCGTTAAGGAAGTACCGGACGCTGCAGTCCAGAAGAAGATCGACCCTTCGACGGGCCGGATGGATCGCAGCGGCGAAAAGAACCTCAACCCATATGACACTCACGCGATCGAGGCTGCGATGCAGCTGAAGGAGAGCGGAGCGATGGCCGTAGACGAAGTCGTCGCCGTCACTATGGGTCCCGACTCGGCTGAGCGCGCGCTGCACAAGGCCGTCTCGCTCGGCGCCGACCGCTCAATCCACCTAGCCGACGACGCTCTCGCCGGGTCAGACGTCGCCGCCACCGGCTACGCGCTCTCAAAGGTGCTCGAGAAGGAAGCCCCCGATCTGGTTCTGCTTGGTCAGCAGTCAGATGACGGCGAGTGCTACACGATCGGCGCCGTTGTCGCCGACCATTTGAAGTTCCCGTCGCTCACCCAGGTGATCAAGATTGACGTCGACGGCGGAACCAAGCTGCGTGCCGAGCGTCAGGCCGAGTACGGCTACGACACGGTCGAGATCAATCTACCGGCAGTCATTTCAGTCGGCGACGCGATCAACGAGCCGCGCTACCCATCGCTGAAGGCGATCATGGGTGCGAAGAAGAAGCCGCTGGAGAAGGTTTCGGCAGGCGACGCAGGGATCGACGCCTCGAAGGTTGGCGGCGACAACTCCGCAGCCCAGTGGACCGGCTCGAGCGAGCCGCCAAAGAAGGAAGCTGGACGAATCATTGAAGACGAAGACACAGCCGAGACGGTCGAACAGATCGTTGCTTGGCTCGACGAGAGGAAGCTGATCTAAATGGCGAACATTCTGGTTTACGCGCTGCAGTACGAAGGCGCCTTCAATAAGAACTCTCTCGGTGCCGTTTCGGAGGCCGCGAAGTTGGCCGCTGAGCTCGGTGGCGAAGCACACGCAATCGTCATCGGCCAAGGCGTTAGCGATGACCTTGCCGGCTCGCTCGGCAATTACGGAGCGACCAAGGTCTTGAACGTAGAGGGCCCTGAAGGGCTCGCGCAGCCAGTCGTTGACGCGATGGCCGCCGCGATCACAGCCGGCGACTACGGCTATGCGCTCTTCGGCGGTGGACTGCTCGGCTTCGAAGTTGGGGCTGGCCTCGCTGCCCGTCTCGATGCGGGTGTTGCGATGGAGATCACCGCGGTTCGCGCAGAGGGCGGCAAGCTCGTCGCTGAGCGTCCAATTCTCGGTGACTCGGCGATCTCGCAGATCTCCTTCCGCAGCGACGTCGGCATCATCATCGGCCGGCTGAACGCCTTTGAGCTCAAGGAGACAGGCGGCAGCGCGGCTGTTGAATCGCTCAGCGTTGACTTCTCGCCGTTCTCAGGTCAGGCGACGATGGTCACCCGAGGCGAGCAGCGTGGCGCCGACGTTGACATCGAAGGAGCCGACGTCCTGATCGCCGGTGGCCGCGGCCTCGGTGCAGAAGAAGGCTTTGAGCTTTGCGAAGCTCTCGCCGGAGCATTCGGCGGTAACTCGGCCGTCGCAGCCACGCGCGCCGTCGTTGACGCCGGTTGGTTCCCATACGCCGGTCAGATCGGTCAGACCGGTAAGACGGTCGCACCGAAGCTCTACCTCGCTGCCGGCATCTCCGGCGCGATTCAGCACAAGGTCGGTATGCAGGGCGCTGAGAACATCGTCGCGATTAACAAGGATGCAAACGCGCCGATCTTCGAGTTCAGCGACCTCGGCATCGTCGGCGATCTCAACAAGATCATGCCGAAGCTGACCGAAGCCGTTAAGGCCAAGAAGGGCGCCTGATCGAAGATGTCGGGGAAGAACGGCAAGGTCGTACCAGGCTCGTATCCGCCGCCGGTTGATTCGCCGGCAGAGTTCATCAAGCGCGAGCTTGATGCAGAAGACGAGCGGATCGATGTCGGCGTAGCGATCGTTGGCGGCGGTACCGCGGGTCTAGCCTGCGCCAACCGCCTGCTCGACCTGCTGGCCGACGACCCGGAGACGCTCGAGCGGCTCGGCGAAGTGCCGGTTGCCGTGATTGAGAAGGCCAAGACCTGTGGCGGTCACAACCTCTCTGGCGCTGTGATGCGCCCCGAGGCGCTGCAGAAGCTGTTCCCCGACGTAACGCGCGAGCAGTGGCGTGAAGAGGGCTTTGCCTACGGCGAGATCAAGAAGGAGGCGGTCTACCTTCTACCCAACGGCAAGACGAAGCTGCGGATTCCTCCTCCACCGCCGCTCAAGAACCACGGCAACGAGTCAATCTCTGTTGCTGGAATGTGCCGCTTCATGGCCGCTAAGGCCGAGGAAAAGGGCGCCTACTTGCTGACCGAGACCTCAGCCAGCCAGTTGCTAGTCGAGGGCGGAGCCGTTCGTGGCGTTCGCTCCGGCGACAAGGGCCGCGGCAAGGAAGGGGAACCGCTCGGCAACTTTGAACCTGGCGCCGACGTAACTGCACAGGTGACTGTTCTCTCCGAAGGATGCTGGGGCAGCCTCACCGGCGCGGCAATCCGCGAGTTCGAACTTGGAGCCGGGCGCGAGCCACAGGTTTGGGAGCTCGGCGTAAAAGAGGTATGGAAGGTAGCCAAGCCGCTCGACCGCGTAATCCACACGGTCGCTGGTTGGCCGCTGAAGATCTCGGCCAAGTACCACCAGATCGGTGGCTCATGGATCTACCCGATGAAGGATGAGAAGACCGGCGACGACCTCGTGTCAATCGGCTTCGTCGTTGACCTCGATTACGCCGATGCGACAACGTCAGCCCACGACTTGCTGCAGACCTTCAAGACGCACCCAATGGTCAAGAAGATCCTTGAGGGCGGCGAACGCGTCGCCTGGGGTGCCAAAGCTCTTCCTGCCGGCGGTTACTGGGCGATGCCGAAGCTTTCGATGCCTGGTGCTGTCGTCGTTGGTGACGCCGGTGGAATGGTCAACACGGCCGCGCTCAAGGGTCTCAACTACGCGATCGAAGCTGGCATCGTCGCCGCCGAGGCGATCTACGCCAACCTCGCCCGCGGCGAATCGCTTGAGAACTACGAAGACGCGATCTCCGAGTCGGTCGTCGGCAAGGACCTTTACGAGGTCCGCAACGTCCGGCAGCCATTTGCCAAGGGCCTGATCAAGGGCGGTCCGCTGGTCAACCTGATGATCGCCACTAAGGGGCACTTCCCCGCTGGTCGTTGGTCGCTGCATCGCAACGACGCTCAGCCGATGTTTATCGGCAAGAGCTCCGAGGGGTACGTTCAGCCAGACGGCAAGTACACCTTCGACAAGCTCTCAAGCGTCTTCATCACCGGTAATCAGACGCGCGACGATGCGCCAAATCACATTCGTGTTCAGACCCACGTGCCGCGCGAAGTTGCCGAAACGTGGAAGTGGATGTGCCCGGCAGGCGTTTATGAGATTCCCGAGGACGCGCCTGAAGAAGGGCCTGTTGACGTGATCGTCAACTACACAAACTGCGTCCAGTGCGGTGCTATCACTGCCAAGGGTGGCCGCCTAACGGCCCCTGAAGGCGGAGACGGCCCGCTCTACCAGTTGACCTAAACTGCCAGCGGGACCGCAACCATTGCGCTAACGCTGTGTTAATGAGGTCGTATGCATTCCATTCGAGCAACAATC
>CAIJLJ010000152.1 GCA_903821395.1 uncultured Solirubrobacterales bacterium
CGCAGCTCTTGGGCAGCTGCTCCGAGCAACGCATCGTGCGAACGCAGCATCTGGACTGCCACCGGGCCGGTCACGGCTTCGATCCGCCGGACGTTTGCCGCGCTTGAACCCTCGCTGATGATTTTGAAGCAGGCGATCTCGGAGGTCCGAGCAACGTGCGTGCCGCCGCATAGTTCGCGCGAAAAGCCGCCATCGCCGATCTCGACCATCCTCACGATGTCGCCATATTTTTCGCCGAAAAGAGCCATTGCCCCGAGCCGCTGCGCCTCATCAATCGTGGTCGTCAGGGCGCGCACATTGAAGCTGGCGAGGATCTGCTCGTTGACGTGGTCCTCAACCGCCTGCCGGTCTTCGTCGCTGAGGCGGGCAGAGTGGTTGAAGTCGAACCTGAGCTTGTCGGGCCCAACATAAGAGCCAGCTTGGCGAACGTGGTCGCCGAGACGCTCGCGCAGCGCAGCATGGAGCAGGTGGGTTGCTGTGTGGTTGCACTCCGTGGCATGCCGGGCCGGAGCATCCACCTGCGCCACAAGCTCCAATCCGGCCTCAATGTTGGCGCTGCCAGATTCGACGATCAGCGCCTGATCATCGCCGGCTCTAATCACACCGACAACCGAGCCGAGTGCGTCGCCGTCGACCGAGACCAACTCACCGCTGTCGGCCGCCTGCCCTCCGCCCTCAGCGTAAAACGGCGAGTCAGCCAGCTTTACGAGCAGCCGACCATCCTCATCGGCAAGCGCGACCACGTTGGTACGGGCTTGCAGCGTCTCGTAGCCGACGAAGCGGGACTGGTCGCCGCCGACAGCCCTCACCGCTTCAGCCGAAGCGCCGACCTTGCGCTCCCCGGCACCCGCCGCCGAGCGCGTGCGCTGCTCACCCATCAGGCGATCGAACTGGTCCTGCTCGGCAAATGGGACCCCGCGCTCGTCGGCGAGCTCTCGCGTCAGCTCAATCGGGAAGCCGAATGTGTCGTGGAGGCGAAACGCATCGTCGCCGCTTATTTCACCTGCATCGAGCAGCTCGTTCAGAAGCCCGGTTCCTTGATCAAGCGTTCGGCCGAAGCTCTCCTCTTCGCCACGGACCCACTCAAGGATCGTCTTGCGCCGCTCCACAAGCTCCGGGTAGGCGGCGCCCATCACGTCAATCACCTGTTCGGCAAAGGCCGGAAGGAACTCGCCTTCAATCCCGATTCGCTGGCCTTGCAGCACCGCGCGGCGCATTACGCGGCGGAGAATGTAACCGCGGTCTTCATTCGACGGAACAATTCCATCGGCGATCAAAAAGGTCATTGCGCGCGAGTGGTCGGCGAGTATCCGCAGCGCGCGAACGTCAGCGTCGGCGCTGCCGAGTTCGCGGCCTAGATCCATCAGCCCGACGAACTGATCGGTTTCGAAGACGCTCTCCGCGTCCTGCTCAATCAGTGCGAGCCGGTTGAGCCCGGCGCCAGTGTCGATGTTTTTCGCCGGCAGCGGCGTGAGCGCCCCCTCCGCAGACTGGTCGAACTCCATGAACACAAGGTTCCAGTACTCAAGGAAGCGATCGTTCTCGCCGCCGGGAAGGTCGTCGGCTTTTCCGAAAGCTTCGCCGCGATCAAGGTAGAGCTCGCTGCAAGGCCCGCACGGACCTGTCGGACCAGCCTGCCAGAAGTTCTCAGAGCGCGGGCAAAGAACGATCCGCTCACGCGGCACGCCGACCGCTTCCCACGCCGCGATCGCTTCCTCGTCGGCGCCAAGCCCGAGCGCTTTGTCGCCTTCAAAGACGGTTATCCAAATGCTCTCAGCGTCGAAACCGAAGCCCTCCAGCGACAGCTTCCAAGCAAGCTCGATCGCGCCCTCCTTGAAGTAATCCCCGAGCGAGAAGTTCCCGAGCATCTCGAAAAAAGTGAGGTGCCGAGCAGTGTTGCCCACATTCTCAATGTCGGTTGTGCGAAAGCACTTCTGGCAGCTAGTTAGGCGACTCGCCGGTGGCGTCTCCAGACCCATGAAGTACTCCTTCAAAGGGTGCATCCCGGCCGTAGTCAGCAGCACCGAGGAGTCGAACGCGGCGGGCACGAGCGAACCAGAGGGCCGCACGGTGTGGCCGTTCGCCTCGAAGAACTCGAGGAACGTGGAGCGAATCTGATCAGAGCTGCGGGCCGGCATCAGGCGATTGTGGCGCATCCGACGACGCGATCGCCACTGAGCAGCACTGCAGTCTGCCCGGGAGCCGGCGCCCAGGCCGACTTCTCGAGCTCTAAAACCTCGCCGTTTAGCTTGCAGCGGAGCGCTGGCGCGTGCGAGCGCAGGCGCGCCTGATCAACACTTGTGGCTGGCCGATATAGCTTGAGATCGGTTAGTGCGACCTCGCTGCGATGAAGCTGATCGCGCGTGCCAACGGTGACAGTGTTGGCCTCCGTATCGGTAGCGGCTACGTAGAGCGGCTCGGTAACGCCTCCGATCTCGAGTCCACGGCGCTGTCCAACGGTGAAGCCGTGGGCGCCGGCGTGGCGACCTACTTCCTTGCCGCGGAGATCAACGATCGGGCCAGGCCGTTCAGTTATGCCGCCATGGCGCGCGAGAAAGGCGTCGCTAGCAGTACCAGCGAGGAAACAGAGGTCCTGAGAGTCGGGAGTTTGAGCAACAGATAGCCCGGCCTCGGCGGCTAGCGCGCGGACTTCCGGCTTCGTCATTGCGCCGAGCGGGAAACGCATCCGCGCGACCGACTCTGGGGCTAACGCCGCGAGCATGTAGGACTGGTCTTTCGCAGGATCGGCTGCTGCACGCAGAAGGCCGTCTTCGCCGACGCGAGCGTAATGACCGGTCGCGAGCTCAGCCGCGCCAAGCCTGGTCGCGAGTTCAAGCATCGCGTCGAGCCGAACCGCGCCGTTACAGCGCACGCACGGGTTGGGTGTCATTCCCGCGGCCTGACCGGCAATCCATGGTTCGACCACGCCGGCGCGAAAGGCTTCGCGCAGGTCGAGCGTCAAGTGCGGTAGGCCGAGGCCGTGAGCGAGCGAGCGCGCGCGCTGAACTGCGCTAGCTGAGCAGCAGCTTCCTTCAGCGTCGTTCTCCGCGTCGCGCCAAAGCTCGAGCGTGACAGCAACCGGCGGCTCGCTCGATCCTTCGGCGCAGAGATGCGCGGCAACCGCGCTGTCAACGCCACCGCTCATCGCCACCAGAACGCGGTCGGGCGACGGTGCTAACTGTGCGTCGGACGCGACGGCGCCGCCGAGCGCCCGCGCGAGCGCATCGGCGGCAAGCTCTGCAGCGTGAATCTTGCCCGCGCTAAGTCCGCCTAGGAGATTGTCCACGTCGTGCGTACCGACCTTCGCCGCTTCCAGCACCGACGCGCCGGCTACCACTTCAATCGCCGCACTGGCCGCCGCGCTAGCAGCGCCACAGCCCGATGCCGCGAACGTTGCCTCCACTACTCGATCTCCCTCTACGCGGATTGCGATCCGCACGAGATCGCCGCAGGCCGCTCCTCCAGCCACGCCACAGTGCGCGCCGACAGGTACGTCGCCTTGGCCGCGCGGGTGGCGGAGGTGGTCTTCAAAGCGCTCGTCAGCCATCGACGCTTCAGTCTACGAGCACGGCGCTGAAGTTAACTGGCCGCAGGCGGCGACTGTGGCTTGATTCCGAGGTCGCGCAGCTGGCGTGCGTCGGCGGGCGCTGGCGCGCCGGTCAGCGGGTCGGCACCGCTTGCCGTCTTGGGGAAGGCGATCACATCACGGATTGAGTCGCGGCCGCAGACCAATGCCGCGATCCGGTCGAGGCCGAAGGCGATACCGCCATGAGGCGGCGCGCCGTACTCGAGCGCCTCAAGCAGAAACCCAAAGCGGGCCTTAGCTTCGTCAGCGTCGAGGCCAATCGCATCGAATACGCGGCTCTGAACTACTGGAGTGTTGATGCGGATCGAACCGCCGCCGAGCTCGTTCCCATCTACAACGAGGTCGTAGGCGCGTGACCGGAGCGATTCCGGCTCGTCGAGGTCGCCCTCGGGGGCCGTGAATGGGTGGTGTAGCGCGGTAAGTCCACCGCTCTCGGCATCGGCCTCAAACATTGGGAAGTCAACAACCCAGCAAACCGAATGCTGACCTTCGGGAATCATCCCGAAGCGTGCGGCGAGGTCTAGTCGCAGCGCACCGATCGCGACCGGCGCAACAGACTCGCTATCTGCGACGAAGCAGAGCAGGTCGCCATCGGTGGCCTCGAGTGCGCTGTTGACCGCCGCGATCTGCTCGGCTGTGAAGAACTTCGCGAGGTTCCCAGTCCAGCCACCATCGCCGACGACGATTGGCGCAACCGCCTTGGCTCCATGAACCTGAACAACCTCGTTGAGGCTGTCGAGCTCGGAGCGCGACATTTCGCGAGCCCCAGCGTTGAGTGCCCGTACAGTCCCACCTCCGCTCAGAACCGATTCGAAAACCTTGAACTCGGAGCCACGCAGCTGTTCGCTGACGTCTTTGATCTCTAGCCCGAACCGCAGGTCGGGCCTGTCGCTGCCGTAGCGGAGCATCGCCTCGTCGTAGCCGATACGCGGCCACGGCGAAGATTCAATTTCAAACCCTGTCGCCTCGAAAACTGATCCCATCGCAGCCTCGCTGACCTCGATCACCTGGTCCTCGTCGACGAACGCCATCTCCACGTCCAGCTGCGTGAATTCAGGTTGCCGGTCGGCGCGAAGATCCTCGTCGCGGAAGCAGCGTGCAATCTGGAAGTAGCGTTCATAGCCGGCCATCATCAGCAGCTGCTTGAACAGTTGCGGCGACTGCGGCAGCGCGTACCAGTCGCCTGGGTTCATGCGGCTCGGCACGAGGAAGTCGCGAGCGCCTTCGGGTGTGGACTTGGTGAGGATTGGTGTCTCGATCTCAAGGAAATCGCGCTCCACCAGGGCCTCGCGCAGCGTCTGCGTGATCAGAGCCCGAGTGATCATCGTCTTCTGCATGCCGCCTCGACGGAGGTCAAGCCAGCGATAGCGCAGCCGCGTTGTTTCATCAACGGGACCGTCCTCGTCGATTGCGAACGGCGGCGTGTGACTCGAGGCGAGCGACTCGCCCTCGCTCACTTCGAGTTCAACGCTTCCGGTCGCCATCTCGGGGTTTTGATTCTCTTCGCTGCGGGCCAGCAGCTCGCCGCTGACGGTCACCACGTGCTCCGGGCGGAGCTGCTCAGCGAGCGCGAATAGTTCGGCGCCGCGCTCGGGGTGAAAGACGATCTGCAGGATCCCCGAACGGTCGCGCAGGTCAATGAAGATCAGCCCGCCGTGGTCGCGCCGGCGATGGACCCAGCCGGCAACTCGCACCTGCCGCCCTACGTCGGCGGAGCTCAGCTCACCGCACCAGCTGTCGCGGAAGCGGTTTGGTTGCGGTGCCTGCATCAGGCCACTCCCTTGCCGCGTAGCACCGCGGCGAGAGCAGCGTCACGGTCATCGAACGCCGTCGAGTCGCCGCTCTCAAAGTCTTTGAGCTCAACGCCAGCGCCAGAGACCGTTGCTACAAACCTGGCCCCCAACCGGTCGGCGTGCTTGTACTGGCCCTTAATCGAGCGGCCGGCCAGCTCAATCTGGGTGGGGATACCGGCGCGGCGTGCGTCCGTGCTCAGGGCAAAACCTGCGGCGCGCGTCGCAGGGTCATCGTCGCCAATCGCGACGAACAGCACCGTCAGCGGCTCAGGTTCTGGCAGGCCTTCGGCGGCGAGCAGAATCCGCTCGATCCCAGCCGCCCAACCGAATCCAGGGGTTGGCGGCCCATCAATCTGTTCTGCAAGCCCGTCGTAGCGACCGCCGCCGCCAACGCCGCTCTGGGCCCCGAGCGCATCGGAGCTGAACTCGAATACTGTTCGCGCGTAGTAATCGAGGCCGCGGACCAGCGTTGGATCGATCACGTACGGCAGGTCGATCGCGTCGAGCAACAAGCGCAGCTGCGCGAAGTGGTCGAGATCCTCCTTGTCGAGATGGTCAAGCAGCAGCGGCGCCGTTGCCATCACGGCCCGCGTCGACTCATCGGCCGAATCGAATGCGCGCAGTGGGTTTAGATCGATTCGCGCTTTGACGTCCTCGGCCAGCTGGTCTTCGTTAGCGCGTAGGTGCGTCTTCAGCAACTCGCGGTAGCGCTCACGGGCGGCCGATCCGCCCAAGCTTCCAACACGCAGCTGCAGCCCCTGGACACCGAGCTGCTCGAGGATCTCCGCGAGCAGCGCGATTGACTCAGCGTCGACTGCCGGGTCGTCGGAGCCAATCGCCTCGGCGCCGATCTGCCAAAACTGGCGGTAGCGACCCTTCTGCGCGCGTTCGTACCTGAAGCAGCTGGAGAGGTACCAAAGCTTTACCGGCTGGGGCAGCTTGTGCATCCCGTGCTGGAGGTAGGAACGGACGATCGGCGCCGTCACTTCGGGCCGTAGCGTCAGCGAACGCTCGCCCCCATCGGTGAACGTGTACATCTCTTTCTGGACGATGTCGGTTGCTTCTCCGACGCTGCGCGTGAAGAGCTCAGTCGCTTCGAAGGTCGGCGTCTCAATCCGCTCGTAGCCAGCTCCTTCGAGCACGGCGCGCGTCACTTTCTCGACCGTCAGCCTTAGCGGCGCTTGCTCAGGCAGGATGTCGAACGTGCCGCGTGGCGCCTGGAGTGGGTCGCTCACGAAACGCTCGGCAGGTCTTGCAGGAACGGGTTTGTCGCGCGTTCTTGGCCAAGCGTCGTGATGCCCATGTGACCGGGCAGAACTGTTGTCTCGTCGGCGAAAGAATCGGTCAGCATTGCCAGCGAGCGCATCAGTTCGCCGTGATCGGCTCCGGGCAGGTCGGTACGACCGACAGAGCCTTGGAAGAGGACGTCGCCGCTGGCCAACACGTATCCACCGTCGGCATCGTCGGGATCACAGAACGCATAGGTCACGTGGCCGGGGCTGTGACCGGGGGTGAAGAACACTTCGATCTCGAAGCCCGCTAGGTCGAGCCGCTCGCCGCCTCCGACAAACTGCTCGGCCTCCCAGCTCTCAAACGGACCGATTCCTTCGTACGGGACGTAAGTCATGATGTCGGCAAGGACGTGACTTTCGAGCTCGGGGCAGTAGACCGGAGCGCCGGTCACGCGGGCCACTGGGGCGACCGCACCGACGTGATCGAAGTGGGTGTGCGTAAGCAGGATTGCGTCTAATTCGACGCCCAGCGCCTCTATTGCTTCGACGATCCGAGGAGCTTCATCGCCTGGATCAATCAGCAGCGCCTTCGTGGCGTCCGGACCACTGCGCAGCAGGTAACAGTTCTCCTGCACCGGGCCAACAGTTAAAACCTGTACCTCCATGCGATCAGCGCTTGCCCTTGCCGCCTGCGGCGTCCTTAGCTAGGCGCCGGCGGTATAGCCAGCGGTCGGTGAAATAGCTGAGCGGGATGTAGAAAACAAGCATCAACGCGGCAACCGGAAGCGTTGAATTGATCGGGACCTTCAAGAGCAGAGTCAACACCGCGACAAAGATCACCACGGCGACCATCGAGCGCGTCGCAGCACTACGCCAGCTTGGCTCGCGCATTGGGCGTCCGCTCGCGCTGCGTGGCGAACCTCCGCGAGAGGCGCTCGCTGCCTTGTTCTTCTTCTGCTCGCGCTCGTTCAGCGGCCGTCCGGTTCGCCCGCGCGTCTCAACTATTCCAGCGGCATTGCCGCGGTGCTTGGAGTTGCGCTTCTTCTTCGTCTGAGCCATTGTGGTTAGAAGCCTAGAGCGTCTTCGAGCGTTGCCCTGTTGCGGCAGAGAAGCTCCTCAGGCCAGCCGTCAAATGCGGCGCGGGGTGCAAGGCCGACGAGCTCCGCTTCGCTAACCGCTGCGCGCTCGCCGATTGCTGCGACCACCTCGGCGAGCGTGAGCCTGCGGTAGTCCTCGATATTCATTGAAACCTGCGCAACGCCGCCGCGAGCCGGCAGTTCGAGCCCGATCGCCCGGAGTCCGGGCAATCCAGCCTCACCCCCCTCGCGCAGCTGCGCTGCAATCGCCTTGGCGGCGGCGAGCCCGGCTGGCGGTTCCAGCTCAACGTTGAACGCGACGAGCGGCGGGCGAGCGGCGACTAATGTGACGCCCTTCGCAGGGTCTACCTCGAGCGGGCCGAAGTCGGGTCGCAGCTCGCCGTCCGCGATCCGCCGGGTTAGCTCGGTGAGGCCGCCGCGCCGAAGCTCTGCGCGCGTGCGGCCCTCGGCGAGCGAACCGTAGAGAAAAACCGGCAGTCCTAGTTCGTCAGCTAGGCCGTCGGCGGTGACGAGCGCTTCGGCGATCGCAGCGCCACGACGCG
>CAIJLJ010000153.1 GCA_903821395.1 uncultured Solirubrobacterales bacterium
TGATCAGTTCGCGCTCGGTATGGCGATGGCGGTTGTTAGCGCGGCAATCCATTCAGGTGCGCGCAGGCCACGGCTCCTCTTGATGGTCGAGCGCAACGCGTGGGTCTGGGTTGTGCTCGGAGCGGCGCTTTATCTGCTGCTTGGGCTGAAGATAGGTGCTGTTGGCCTGGGCACGAGCTGGGCGGATGCCGGGCTATTTCGTCACGTCGTAAAAGGCCTGATCGGCGTCTGTGTGCTTGCGCCGGCGGTCTTTGGGGTGAGCTTTGGCGGCAAGGTCCGCGCCGCGCTCGGCTGGAGGCCGTTGATGTTGCTCGGGCTGATCTCTTACTCGTTCTACCTCTACCACCTCGCGTTCATTTTGAAGCTCAACCAGGTTGGCTGGCTCCACCGAATCGGCTGGGGTGCAGTCGCCAGCGCGGCGTTCGTCTGCTCGGTCTGCGCGGCGGCAATCAGTTATCGCTTAATCGAGGCTCCTGCAATGGCGCTCGGACGGCGATGGGCCAAAGCCGCTTCTGCGCGAATCGCGCGGAGGCGCGCCGCGGCTTAAGGAATCGCGGCTTCAGCCGCTTCGGCGATCGCGAACTCTTCGGCCTCGTCAACCGTGAATCCGTGCTCTCCGGCGCTGCTAGAAGCAAACGAGATCGCCAGCATCGTCGCTGCGAGGATTGCGTCAAGGACCAGAAGTCCGACCGCCACCGACTTGAGCGAGCTGTCGCAGAGAGCCACCGTCACCGGTACCGCGACCGCTCCAACGATCAGTGCCGCGAGGAATGCGCGGCGACCGAGCGCGAGAAGAAATTGAAGCGCCAAGTACGAGACGCTCAGACATGTCATCGCAGCCGCTAACCAGGGCAGTGCCGGAGCCGCCAGTTTGGCTTGATCTCCGAATACGAGCGATAGGAGTTGATCGGGGAAGATCGCGAAGACGGCCAAGATCGGCACGGCCACGAGCATCAAGAGGCCCGAGGTGCGTGAGAGCAGGTGGCGAGGGTCGGCGCCCTTCGCGGCCTCGCGCGCAGCTTCCGGCAGCAGGTATAGCCCTAGTCCGATTGCTACCCAGACGACTCCCTTCGCGGCGACCGCTGCCTGCGCGTAAGCGCCGGAGATGGTCGTGTTAAAGAAATGGCCGACGGCAATCACGTCAGCGTTCTGCAGGACTGCAAACAACGTCAGCGCTGCGATAGGCACAGGGTTCCGGCTCGCTAGGTCGCGCAAGCGGACGCGTTTGGGCTCATTGTCGGGCCGGCCAAGGCGGCGACGGGTCAGCACGCCTGTGGCGATGATGATTGGAATCGTCGCCAGTGGAACTGAGCAGAAAAAGATCAGGCCGACCTGCGCCCCGAGCAGTGCCGCGATAAGTCCAAACATGAGCCGGAAGCCTTGCTCACCAACGAGGCTCGCGGCGACCGGCCGGTAGCCGCTGACTCCGAGCAGAACGCCGCGCTGGAGCGCGAGCCCGGTCCAAAGTACGCCGGCAGGGACGACGAGCGCTGCCGCCCACGGCTGGGAGACCTGAAGGAGGTCACCGAGCTGATTACGCAGCAGGATGCAGATGGCCAAGACCACGCCGGTAGCGATCAAGATCTGCACCAGCCAGCCATTGAGTGTGGCCGCCGTGTGCCGCGCGCTGCCGAGCCTGCCGAGAGTCATATCGCGAGCGGCTGCAGCCTGCAGTGCGGTTGCAGGCACGCTCAGAATTGTGAAGACCGAGATCATGCGCGCGAGTTCGCCATAGTTCGCGGTTCCGAGAGCGCGCGCCAATGCGACGGTCGTTAAAAGGGCGAGAATGTTGGCGATTAGCTGTGCCGATGCCACCCCGGCTGCGCGGGCGGTATGGGAGCCGCGGACGCGTTCGCCGCGCGTCTGTTCGACGTCAGGCGTTTGAGGGGGCTCGGTCACATCGGTCACGCTAGCGAAGGCGGCGGTTCCCAGCTGCAGCATCTGGCTCGTTTGGCACCGCGGTGTCGTAGACTAAATCTATGCCGTCTCTACGAGTTATCGCCAGTTTATGCCTCTTTGGAGCGCTCCTGCTGCCATCGGCGGCTATCGCCGGTGGCGCCGGCGACGATCAGTACGTTGATCCGCTCGCGGGTCTCAACGGCGCACCGGCTGGTGGATCTACGACGCCAGCCAAGCATAAGCCGACGTCAACGTCGCAGTCGGGCCAAGCAGCGTCAGGCGTGGTGCAGGCGCCGGCGACCGTCGTTGCACCTGCGCCGAGCAATTCGAGCCCAAAACATGCTGGTCACAAATCTGTCGGGTCACGCGTAGCCGTTCCTGCGATTAACGTCAACAGCCTCCAAGGCATTGGCTCGTTGGTTGCTGTCCCGGTTCGCCACGTCAGCCTCGTGCTTGGCGACATCGCCAATGGACGCGGCTAGCGCAAAGGTCAGCGGCTCGGTCGACGAAACTGAGGCAGCCGCCGCCGACCTGTCGAAGCAGCTCAAAGCTGGCGACCTGATCCACGTCTGCGGCGACGTTGGTGCGGGGAAGACGACATTCATTCGCGGCGCCTGCCGCGGGCTCGGCTTCGAGGGCGCGGTCACTAGCCCCAGCTACACAATCTGCAACCGCTACGAGGATGGCGAACTTTTGATCTCCCACCTCGACTGTCAGCGGCTTGAGGGCGCAACCGGCGAGGAGACCGGATTGCTCGACGACGAGATAGGGCCGAATAGGATCACTTTCATCGAGTGGCCACAACAGTCCGTTGGCGCGGTCGGGTCCTTAGCGCTAGCGGCACCAGCGGTTCGAGTGGAGCTTGGGCACATCAGTCCTGACCAGCGGAGTGTCACGATCGATTGGCTTCGGGCTCTGTGACCACAGGCGCGACGGTGCTCGCTTTTGACACCGCGACCGAGGCGACGATCGTGGGGCTCAGCGTTGACGGTGTGCTTATCTGCGAGCGCGCCGACAGGCCGTCGGCCGATGAGCGGCCGCGGCACGCCGAGCGGCTACTCATGCTCTGTGAGGAGGCGCTGGAGCAGGCCGGGGTCGGCTGGAGTGACTTGAGTCGAATCGGTGTTGGCGTGGGCCCGGGGACGTTTACTGGGCTGAGGATCGGTGTGGCGACGGCCAGAGGTTTGGCGCAAGGGCTCGGCGTGGAGCTCGTGCCAGTTTCAACGCTCGAGGTACTGGCGCTCCAAGTCCGCTCAATTAGCCCCGAAGTGCGATCTGCGGCAGTGAGCGACGCGCGACGTGGCGAGGCGTTTATCGCTGTTTGGGGCGCTGACGGCAGTCCGGAAGTCGCGCCTGCGGCCTGCCGTCCCGGCGATCTCGTTGAAGCATTGTTTGCAGATGGGCGCCCGACTCTTGCGGCCGGCGCCGGCGCGCTAATCTTCCGCGCAGAACTCGAAGCGGGTGGGATTGAGGTACCGGCGGATTCGTCCGAACTGCATCAAGTTGGGGGAGCAGCACTCTGTCAATTGGCTGCTAGCGGTGACCCAATCGGCCAAGAAGGCCTGCTCCCAGATTACGTCCGCGAACCGGACGCTGAGATCGCACTCCAGTCCCGCAGCGAAAACCAATGAAACAGATCGACCTCGAAATCCGCCGGCTTGTTTTTGCCGACCTCCCGAACGTAATCGCGATCGAACGTCGCGCCTTCCCGACTCCGTGGTCGCTCCCGATGTTTGTTCTCGAGCTCAGCAAACCGGAAGGGATCTGCCTTGCTGCGCAGAGCGATGGGCAGCTCCTCGGCTACATCATCTGCTCTCGTTTCGACCAGGTTTGGCACATCATGAACGTGTCCGTCGATCCTGATCTTCAGCGCCGTGGAGTTGCCAGCGCGATGATCACGGAGGTGATCGGTCGGGTCGGAAGCGACGCGCAGATAACGCTCGAGGTCCGCCCGACAAACGTCGGTGCGATCGCGCTCTATGAACGGTTTGGTTTTCTTGCAGCTGGAACGAGGCAGCGGTACTACCAAGACAACGGCGAGGACGCGGTAATCATGTGGCGCACAGAGGCGACCCTGCGCGGTGCGCTCGACGACGTCCCGGCCGCTCTGCCCACGCCGATTCCCGCGCCGTGAGCGGACCAATTCTCGCGATTGAGACGAGCTGTGATGACAGCTGCGCCGCGGTTGTCGCTGACGATGGCACGGTTCTATCGAACGTGATCGCCTCGCAGGGAATCCATGATCGGTACGGAGGCGTCGTACCGGAGATCGCGGCTCGTCAGCACCTGCACTTGCTTACGCCGACAATCGATACCGCGTTGGAACAAGCTGGCTTGCGTCTCGCGCAGATCGAACGAGTTGCCGTAACGCAGGGACCCGGGCTGATCGGGGCTCTGTTGATCGGGGTGGGGCAGGCGAAAGCGATAGCCGCGGCCTGTTCGGTGCCGCTAGTGGCTGTCGATCATCTGCAGGGCCATATCGCAGCCAACTTCGTTGAGCCCGATCCGTTTGAGCCGCCGTTTATTTGCCTCGTTGCGAGCGGCGGGCACACGTTCCTTGCTCGAGTAGAAGATCACGCGAGCTACGAGACGCTAGGAGCGACGCTTGACGACGCGGCCGGCGAGGCTTTTGACAAGGGGGCTCGGATGCTTGGACTTCCGTTCCCCGGCGGGCCGGCGCTTGAGGCGCTCGCGCGCGAGGGCGACGAAACGGCGTTCGACTTTCCGACCGCGCGCAACGTCAAAGGCTTCGACTTCTCGTTCGCTGGCGTCAAGACATCGCTGCTGTATATGATCGCCGACCTTGGCGAAGACGAAACTGAGCGCCGCCGAGCTGACCTCGCCGCATCGTTTCAACGCGCGATCGTTGACGCACTCTTGACGCGGCTCGAGCGAGCGCTCGACGCGAGTGGCTTGGACCGCGTGGCGATCGGCGGTGGCGTGGCGGCCAACGGCCCACTGCGCGAGAAGGTGGAAGCGTTAGGCGCTGTTAGTCACATCCCCGACCGCCTGCTCTGTACCGACAACGCTGCGATGATCGGGGTGGCGGCCCGCTTCCTCCCCGACTGCTCGCCCGATCAAGCCTTGGCGCTTGACGCCTACCCGAGCGGTTCGAGCCGATGAGCCAGAAGGTAACTGTCTATTCGCGTGGCGGCTGCCACCTCTGTGAGGTCGCTTTGGGACAGCTCAGGGCTCTTCAAGGTGAATATGGCTTCGAGCTCGTCGAGATCGATATCGAGGGGGATGCCGCAATTCACGCTGCGTACCTAGAGCGAATCCCAGTGATTGCGCTCGATGGCCAGGAGCTTTACGACTTCGAGATCGATCAAGCAGACCTAAAAAGTCGCCTGCTTCGCGCCTCGGCGCGGTAGCATCGATGCCATGGCCGATGAAGAGATCGACGACGCTCCAGTTGGTCTGATCGCGCCCGACGATGAGCATGCCCGGCTGTCGCTTGGGGTAGCAGCGCGCCTCTCCCGTTATCTACAGGTTTTGACGCAGGCGCAGAAGACAGGCCGCGAGACGCTTTCATCGCAGGAGCTCTCGGATTACACGCGCGTTAA
>CAIJLJ010000154.1 GCA_903821395.1 uncultured Solirubrobacterales bacterium
AGGCTCTTGAAGCCCCCCGCTTTTAGAGCCTCAGCAACGACGATCGCTCCGGCGAGAATGATGTCGCCGCGGGCCGGCTTGATGCCCGCGACGAGGCCGCGCTCGGCTGGATCGATCGCAGCGAGCCGCTCAATTAGCTGCTCGAGCTGGCCCTGCTTGATCTTGAAGCCTTGGACGCCGAATTCGGCAATCCCTTCGGCGCGCTGAATCGCCGCCGCGAGGTTGCGAACGGTTCCGCCGATGCCAACGAAGCGTGGCCCGCCTTTGCCCAGCCAGCTCGCTGCCTCGAGCTCGCCGGCCACATGGGCGCGCAGTTTGGCGATTGCCTTCGTTTCGGCCGGCTCGTCGCTCGGTAGGAAGCGCTCGGTCATCCGCACTGCGCCGAGCGGCCACGACGCCAGCGTCGTCGCGGCGCGCGCCTCAACTTCGATCAACTGCAGCGAGCCGCCGCCAAGGTCGAGCACGGCGCCGCTTTGGAGGTCGGTCGAGTTGATCGCCGCGAGATAGCCGTAGCGCGCCTCCTCCTCGGCCGACAGAACGCGGATCGTCATCCCCAGCTCGTCGCGCGCGCTTGCCAGCACGGCCTCTGCGTTTGGTGCGTCGCGAATTGCGCTCGTGGCGACCGCTTCGATCTCCTCCGGCGGCAGCCCAGATGCTGTGCAGAACTGCGCGAAGACGTCGATCGTTGCCAGCGCGCGATCGAGCCCTTGTTCGGTTAGTTCGCCGGTCTTGCCGCCACCGGCGAGGATCCTGACCGGTTCGTAGATCTCATCGGTCCGCTTCCACCAAGCGCCGAGCGGCGGTTCGGGATCGTCGGCGCGCCAGAACGAGCTCAGTCGCCGCTCACGCGACGCGGCGCCAGAGTGGGCTTCGAAGACGACGAGCCGGAAGGAGTTCGACCCGAGGTCGATCACCGCCAGCCTTGAGTCGCCCTCAGTCGTCACGCTCAATCAGCTCAATCCGGTAGCCGTCCGGGTCACGCACAAAGCAGAGCCGGGAGCCGCCTTCGCGGACTGAGTAGGGCGGCCGCTCAGGTTCTATGCCCTGGGTTGCAAGCCGCTCCAACGTTTCGTCAAGGTTCCCAGCCGTGATCGCGATGTGGTTGTAACCGGTCCCAAGCTCGTAGGAGTCAACGCCGAAGTTGTAGGTCAACTCAAGCCGTGGCATGTCGCCGTCGCCTGGGATGTTCATGAAGACGTTGATCGCCTCATCACCGATCGGCATTCGCCCGATCTCCTCAAAGCCGAGCGCGTTGTAGAAGGCGACCGACCTGTCGATCTCGCCGATCCGGTAACAGGTGTGTAGCCACGCCGCCATCTGCGTAGCGTAGCCTGCGCGCATGATCATTGAATCCTCAGAGCTACCCGACTTCCTAACCAACACCTACCTCGTCGGCGAACCGGATGGCGCCGCCTTCTTCGTTGACGCCGGCGGCCCGGTCGCGCCGCTGATCGAGGCCGCGGAGCGCCACGGCATGACGCCGACGCACGTGCTGCTGACGCACCACCACTACGACCACGTCTGCGACCTAGAGGCGCTGCTCGAGGCCTACCCCGGGATTGAGGTTCTGATTCACCCTGCCGAGCGCGCTGAGGTGCCGGCCGCGACCGGCGATCTAATCCCCGGCGAGCCGCTTAGCGTCGGGCCGATTGAAGTAACGGTTCTGCACACCCCTGGCCACACCGCCGGCATGTGCTCGCTGCTTGTAGAAGGCCACCTCTTTACCGGTGACACGCTCTTCAAGGGGTCGGTTGGCGGCGTCCGTGCGCCTGGCTCAACCAGCTACGCCGACCTTCACAGCTCGATCATGGAGACGTTGATGACGCTGCCGCCGGAGACGATCGTTAACCCTGGCCACTCGGCTGCGACGACGATCGGCGAAGAGTGGGAGGGGAACGGTTTCATCCGCATCTGGCGTGGCCTTGATGAAGAGGGCAGCGAGCAGTGCCTCGCGATGGGCGAGCCGGCAACGTTGATTCTGCTTGGTGATGACTACGACGGCGGCCACAAGGCCTGGGTGCGCTGGCCCGATGGCCGTGACGACCTCGTACCTGGCTCTCAGATCGCTGAAGTCGCCTAGCTGCGCAGCCGCATCGCTGGCACGAGCCATGCCGCTTCCGCGGTGATCTGCCACGACATCTTTGAGGTCCCGGCAACGCGGTCACGAAAGATAATTGGCACTTCCGTGATTCTGAACCCCTGTTTGGAGGCCCTGTAGGTGAGCTCGATCTGGAATGCGTAGCCGCGCGCCGTCACCGACGGAAGGTCAATCGCTTTGAGCACTTCGGCGCGGAAGCATTTGAAGCCGCCGGTTAGATCGTTGAGCGGCAGGCTGAGGATCATTCGCGCATAGAGCGAGCCGCCGCGGCTGATCACCCGGCGGCTGGCGGTCCAGTCTTCGATCCCGCCGCCGGCCACGTAGCGCGACCCGAGCGCCACGTCGGCGCCGCCGTCGCGGACGGCCACCAGCAGGCGCGCCAGGTCGGCTGGGTCGTGCGAGAAATCACTGTCCATCTCCATCACGAAAGCGGCGCCGTTGTCGAGCGCGTGTTTGAAGCCAGCCAGATAGGCCGGGCCAAGCCCTTCGCGAGTCGTTCGGTGCAGAACCTCGACCTCTTCCCGCTCGGCTGCGAGCCTGTCGCCGATCTGGCCGGTCCCATCAGGCGAGCCGTCGTCGACGATCAGGATTCGAAATCCCTCGGGCGAGGCGCCCTCAAGCGAAGTGATCGATGCAGCAACGATCGCTTCGATGTTCTCAGCTTCGTTGAAGGTCGGCAGAATTAGCCATGGAAGTTCGGTCATTGGCGAAACCAAGAGTAGATCAACTGTTCATCGGAGCAAGCGCCCGAGCAGCTCAGTGCTCACAATTTGCTGAATTGCAGCTGGATTAAAAGGCTCAAGCAGCGTCGCAGCGCGCTGCTGGTAACCGGCAAGCGGTTCGTCTAGCGCGGCCCTAATCGCGGCGGGCAGATCGTCGCTGACGAGCCTCGCGTCTAGTTCGCGGGCCAGCGCGAGCGCCTCGTAGCCGCCCGGCGCCGGTGCCGTGACCAGCTGACAACCATCGGCTAGCGCCTCTAGCTGCGCGATTCCGTAGTCCTCGCGGCGTGGTGCGCAGAGGAATATTTGCGATCTACCCAGCATCGCGCGGTACTCCTCTGGGTCGAGCTTGCCAACGAGTTCGACGCCGGCTGGAACTTGCGCAACGCGAGTGGAGTCGATCCCGGCGACGACGAGCTTTTCGTCGCCGCGCCTTGCCGCGCCCCACGCTGCCAGTACGCGGTCAAGGCCTTTCTTTTCCGGGTCGGAGGCGTAGGTGATCGCCGCGATGTCACGCTCCGCTTGCGGACGCGCGGATCGGCTTGGCTCGACTGGGATTGGCACTACGACGGCATCGCTTGCGGTAACCGGTGATGCGCTAAGCGCGGCCTTGGAGGTTGGAATCAGTAACGGCGACTCTGCCATCCGTCGCCGCTCAAGTGGACGCTGCCAGATCCCGTGACGGCCGCGGCGGTTCTCGGCCGCGCTTGCATCGAATCGAATTGCCCCGGGCTGCGGCCAGAGCAGGGCTGCGGTGGTGGTCGAGTAGACGATTGCTCGCGGCCGTTTCGCGGCCAGGGCGTTGCGGGCCGCCGCGGCGCTTGCGCGGGCCCAAAGCAGGTCGGTGAGCGCCAGCGTGCGGATCTCCCGCTGCCCGGCGGCCTGTACGACATCGACCGTTGCTCCGCCGCCACGCAGCAGCTCTGCGAAGGCCTGATCGGATGCGCGCAGCCCGCTCGTCGAGCCGAGCGATACCAACAGCACGTCGGTCTGGGTCATGTTGTCTGCCAAGGCTCTGAGCCGGTGTCGCGTCGCAGTCCTGGCGTGCGCACCAGTTTGACCGGCTTCAGAGGTGAGCCGGAGGCGACGAAGAACGTGACGCCGTCACGCTCCTCAATAGCCGTGACTGCGCGGTCTTGATGACGCCAGGAAAGCGCCCAGATGACCATGAATCCGGTCGCTATCGCCGCTACCTGCGGAAGGAAGAAAGAGAAGATCGCCGACACCAACGCCGCCAGCAGAAGCGGCCAGACGCGGCTGAGCAGCATTCGGCCCACGTTCTGCTCGGGCAGCATCGTCGTGCTCTCCGCATCGCGCAGCGCCCGTGCAACAGAGGGGCTCGCTTCCAAGCGCCGGCCGAGCCAAGCGCCGATCAAGGCAGCAATCACCCACCAGCCAGCGGCGATCAGCACCAGCAGGCTGTCGTCGAGCGCATTTGATTGGAGCACTGTGATTACTGCAAGAGCTGTCGCCGAAGCTGCGCTGAGCAGGACCGTCGTCTTGAGCAGATCGACGTAGCGCATGATCAGTCAGCGAGCGCCGAGAGCAGTGAGTTGACGCCTTCGGTGCCGTCGACGAGTAGGTCGGCTTCGGCGAGCAGCTCGCTTGGCGTCTGGTCGGAGCGAACGCCGACGCAGAGGACCTCGATTAGCTGCCCTTCATGCTGGAGCGCTCGTAGCGAACGGAACGCGTCTAGGTCGGTTCGATCGTCGCCGACGTATAGGGCGTTGCTGACGCTCGCTACGTCGAGCAGCGCATGCACGGCGTCGCCCTTGTTGCTGGTGACCGGTGCCCTTAGCTCGATCACGCTGCGGCCGCGGTGGATCAGCAGGCCTTCTGATTTCGCGTGCTCGGCGATCTGTTCAGCCACGGCCTCGGCCGCGACCTCGTCGTCGAGCCCGCGCCAGTGCAGAGCCACAATTGGCCCTTTATCTTCGATTCGCAGGCCGGTCTCTTCGCGCAGCTGTGGAATCGTTTCGCGCGCTGCGGCTTGGACGCGGTCGGTCCACGATTCGGCTTCGGCATTGACGGTTGGCTCGTGCGCCCCACGCGGAAGCAGCTCGAGCCCGTGGTTGCCGGAGTAGGGAAGCGAGCCGATGCCAACGATGCGGCGGGCCTCCTTCGCCTGCCTGCCGCTGACGCAGCCGACAAGGCCGTAAATCGTTTGGCAGTCCATCAGCAGTCGCCGAGTCAATTCAGGCACGTTTGATGTCTGGGGATCACGCACAATTGGCGCCAGCGTGCCGTCGACGTCGAACAGCAGCGCGGTTTGCGAGCGGTCGGCAGTGAGCGGCGCAATAGCGCTGGCAACTGATGAGGCGGGCGGCATCGAACCTATTATGAACGGGTGCCCTCCCTGCGCATCTCTCAGCTGGCGCTTCTTGGCCTTGCGACGGGAATTTTCAGCGGGCTCTTCGGGGTTGGCGGTGGCATCGTGCTCGTCCCGCTGCTGGTCCTTTGGGCTGGCTTCGATGAAAGACGAGCCGCTGCCACGTCGCTGCTGGCGATCGTGATCGCCGCCAGCGCTGGCGCAGCTACACAGCTCATCTACGGAAATGTTCACTTCGTTGCGGCCCTGACGGTCGGCCTGCCGGCGATCGGCGGGGTATTGATCGGCACTTGGCTTCAGCAGCGCGTACCGGTTGCGCTCGTGCAGCTGATGTTCTCGGTTCTGCTGGTCGGCGTCGCAGTCTTGGTGGTTCTCAAGTGATTGCGCTGGCGATAGTCATCGGCGTGGTCGCGGGCGTGCTTTCGGGGATGTTTGGAATCGGCGGCGGGATTCTGCTGGTCCCGGCATTGGCACTGGTGCTGGGACTGGATCACGTTGAGGCCGAGGCCACTTCGCTGCTGGCAATAATCCCTGTCGCCGCCGTTGGTGCTTGGAGGCAGAAGGGCTACGGCAATCTCGACGTTCGCTCTGGATTGACAATTGGCGTATTTGCCGCCGTCGCGGCGGTGGTTGGAGTCGCGCTGGTCAACGTGCTGCCGGTCCATCTCGTCCGCTACGGGTTTGCGGCGCTGATGGTCTATGTCGCGTGGAGGATGGCCACGTCGGCCATTAAGCAGCTGCGCGCCGACGATGAATCAGCGGTACCAGGCGGCAGCTAAGCGTTCGGTATGGGTATCCAACGGTCCGTCATCGAGTACCGTTGAGGTGTGCCACCAATGATCTGGGAAGAGCGGCCGGATGGGCTTCGCGCCCCGGCGATGGTCTGCGCCTTTGGCGGCTGGAACGATGCTGCCGAAGCGGCAACCTCGGCGGTTAACTTTCTGGCCTCGTCGCTCGACGCGTACCGCTTCGCGCACATCGATCCAGAGGAGTTCTACGACTTCCAAGCAACTCGGCCTCAGATCAGTCTTGTCGAAGGTGAAGCGCGCGAGATCAACTGGCCGATGGTCGAGATCTGGGCGGCGAAGGCTCCGCGCGCTCCGCGCGACCTGATTCTGCTGACCGGCCCTGAGCCATCGATGCGCTGGAACACGCTCTGCCAAAGCGTCGTTGACCTGGCCGAGGCGATGAACGTTCAGATGGCAGTCTCGCTCGGTGCGCTGCTGGCCGACGTTCCGCACACCCGGCCGGTGCCAATGGTCGGAGTGACCGGCGACGAGGAGCTGGCCGAGCGCGTCGGTATTTCGCCAACGACTTACGAAGGTCCGACCGGCATAACAGGCGTTCTTCACAGCGCCTTCCAAGAGTCCGGGATCCCTTCAGCCAGCCTCTGGGCCAGCGTTCCCCATTACGTTGCCGCCGCACCAAACCCGAAGGCTTCGCTAGCGCTGGTGCGCAAGCTTGAATCGCTCGTTGGCATCAGCTTTGACGCGACCGAGCTCGAGCGTGCGGCGTCGGATTACGAGCGCCGCGTTAGCAGCGCCGTCGCCGGCGATGACGATGTGCGTCAGTTCGTCGAGCGGCTGGAGCAGGCGAGCGATGCAGAGTCACCGCAGGTTGATGGGGAGGAAGTGCCGTCCGGTGACGTTCTTGCCCGCGAGTTCCAGCGCTTCCTCAACCAGCGCGGCGACGACGTTTAAAGCTCTGCTGCAGGGCAGGCGATTCTGAAGTCGCAGTAGCCGCAGGCGGTGACGCTTGGAGTCGGTTCAAAGCCTTGCGCGCTGATCGCTGCTGCAACCTCGTTGACGGTCTCGGCGATCCAGTCGCGGTCGATGTCCGACGCGGGGACTGGGATCTTCTCGTCGTCGAGCACGTAGTGGTAGCTCTGCAGCTCTGATTCCACCTGCCACGCTTCGCGCGCGGCGACGGCGTAAAGGGAGAGCTGAATGTCCTCTTCGAGCTCGGCGGCTGTGCGCGGCTTGCCGGTCTTGTAATCGATCAGCTCGTAGCCGCCGCCCGGCAGCAGGTCGACGCGGTCAACTCGGCCGCGCAAGGTGTGCTCGCCGAGTTTGAATTGGAACGACTTCTCAAACCAGACCGGGCGGCTCTCCTCTTTGGCGGTGCGCTGCTGGTAGAGCCTGAGCGCCTGCTCGGCCTTGGCGTGGAGCTGACGCTCTTGGTCGCTGTCGCCAAAGCCACCACGCCGCCAGCCCTCTTCGAGCAGCGTCAGAAGTTCATCAACGGTTCTGCCGTCCGACTGGTGGTAGCGCTCCAGCACTTGATGGAAAAGGATCCCGAAGCGCTGGTTCATGGTTGGCTCCTGCGGAATCCTAAATACGCGCGCGAACTTGTAGCGCAGCGGGCAGGCGCGGTAGGTCTCAATGTCGGAGGCGCTCAGCACGAGCCCCTCGCCGCGCCGCGGTAGGAACGCCTCAAGCGACGGTTCACCGCGCCTTGCCGTCGCTGCGCTGCGCGCTCGGGCATCGTGCTCGGCGCTGAGGATCAGCCCATCGAGCGGGCTGCTTTCGAGCGCTTCGCGCTGTGTTGCCGTCGCAGACTGCAGCAGAACAGCGTTGGCCTGCGTCAGTGCGGCTTCTACGTCCTGATCGGGCGGGCGACCGATTACCGCCGCCAGCTTTGCGAGTTCGAGGTAGCGAACAACGCCGAGTGTTAGGTCAAGGTCATTGTCGAGCCGCAGCTCAGCGAAGGTGCCGGCCACGCGCGGAAGGTCGCCGAGCAGTTCGTCGCGCAGCTCGTTGAAGGCACCGTGCAGTGCCTCGTCGGGGCCGAACAGCTCCTCACCGCGTTCTTCCCACTCTGCTCCGGCTGCCGCCAGGGCCGCCTCGGCGAGCTGTGACGGTGGCTGGAGCTCGCCGCGTTGGCCGTGCTCGCTGTAGCTCAGCGTCACCGTCGTAGCCGCCCGCGTTATCGCCACGTAGGCCAGCTTGCGCTGCTCATCATCGATGCTCCGTCGCCGCTCCATTCCAGCGACAAAGACGTGGTCGAAACTCAGCCCGCGCGTCGAGCCTGTCTCAACGACGGCCACCTTTCCCGAGGGAAGTTGCTCGCCACCAGCGCCGTCATCGCTCTCGCGCAGCCCGGCGTCGGCGACGGCGACGACGTACTCGGCGAACTCCCGCCCGCTTGCCTGCGGTGAGCGCTCAGCGAAGCGGCCGGCCAGCGCCTCGAAGCGAGCAAGGCAGCGCAGCCCTTCAACGACGTCGGCTTGGGCGGCGAAGAGCTGTTGGCGTCGCAATCCAAGGCGGTCGATCAAGCGGTGGACGAAGCGGTCGGGGCGGAGTTCGTCGAGCGCCGCCGCGGCTTGGCGTTGGAGTTTGAGGAAGGCAACGATCCGCTCGCGCGCTTCCGGTGGGATCTGCGGCGACTCGGTCGCTGCCGTCAGCGCACTGACCATGTCTAGCTTGCGCCGCCGCGCGATTTGCACGCAGCGCGCGAGGTCTACGGCGCGCAGCTCGATCGGCGCCCGTGCCAGCGCGCGAACGGTTGCGCTGGCGTCGCCGGGGCTGGTCAGTAGCCGTAGCCACGCCAGCACGTCCTTCACCTCGGCGCGACTGAAGAGCTGGTCACTGGCGCCAAGCTGGTGCGGCACGGCACGCTCGTCTAGCGCGGCGGCGATCGCGCGGCCATCGCTGCGCAGCGAGCCGACGAGCACGGCGATCGACTCAGCTTTGCTGCCGCTTTGAATCAGTTGCTCTATCTCGCTAGCGATCGCTTGTGCTTGCGCCCGTTCGCTTGCGCAGCGCCAGCCGCGCACACTGCCGCCTGGCTCGCCTGTCAGTGGCGGGCTCAGCCGCTGCTCGAGCACCGCTTGGCCAGCTAGAACGATCTGCTCGTGGCAGCGCAGCGATCGCGTCAGCTCGATTCGCTCGCCCTGCCTTTGTGCTCCAATCGCGGCGAGGTTGGCTTCGCCGCCGGTGATCTCGCTTGCTGGCCCGCAGTCGGGGTCGGCGAGCGCCGTAACTCCCTCGAGCTGCGCAGCGACAGCCAAGATCAGCGTCAGCTCTGCGAGCGAGAGGCGCTGCGCGTCGTCAACCAGCAGCTGGCTGTAACGCGCCGCCAAGCGCTGCTGAACATCGGGCCGCTCGAGCAGGCTGAGCGCGCCGAAGATCAAGTCGCCTTGGTCAAGCGCACCTTCTTCGGCCAGCATCGCTTCGTGGCTGGCGTAGAGGGCTGCGAATTCGCGCTTCAGCGCGGCGCCGGCCCCCTCGGCTTTTTCGGCTCGTGCGGCGCACTCTTCGGCGCTGATAAGTGCAGCCTTCTGCGAGTCGATCTGGACGATCAATGAGGCCAGCAGCTTGATCGGCCGGCCAGCGAAGTCGTGTTCGCGCAGATCAAGTTCGTCGACGCGTTCGATCAACATCGCGAGCCGGTCGGCGGCGCTGAGCGTTGAGACGAACGGGTCGAGCCCGCTCTCTGGCATCTCCTCGCGCAGTAGTCGCGCAGCAAAGTCGCTGACAGTTGATACCGGTAGCTGCGAGAAGCCACGCGAGAGCCGCTGCTCAATCAGGCCGCGGAGCCGGTCGGCCGCTGCGGCTGAGTCGCTGATCGCGATCACGGCCTCCGGTTCAAGGCCGCTCTCGTCGACGAGCCAGGCGAAGCGGGCCGCCAGCGCCGTCGTCTTGCCGCTTCCCGCGCCGCCCGAGGCAACCAACGACTGGCCTGCGAACTGAACGATCTGCTGCTGCTCGTCGGTCAGCTGGAGGGGGCTTTCGGGCACCCCCTTAGGATAAGAGCTAGATGGCTCCCGCGTCAGCGATTCTCAGCTTTGATTGGCTCGAACTTTCCGCTCGCTGCGCGGCCTCTCTCGGCGAACTGCTGTCGGCAACGTCGCAGCGTGACGATCGCGTCGCCGAGACGGGGACGATCGGCGCCGGCGGCGACCGCACACTGGTGATCGACGAGCAGGCCGAAGAGATCGTCTTCTCTGAGCTAAAGAAGCTCTTTGAAGCGGGAGCGCGCTTCACGGCCTTGTCGGAGGAGCGCGGCGTCGTTGACTTTGGAAGCGATGACGCATTCGTCGTAATCGATCCGATCGACGGGTCGCTGAACGCCAAGCGCGCGCTACCGGCTTATTCGATTTCGATCGCCGTCGCCGACGGGCCGACGATGGCCGATGTTGGTTTTGGCTTCGTCCACGATTTCGGCAGCGATGAGCAGTGGCACGCGATCCGCGGAGGAGGGGCATGGCTCAACGGTCAGCGCTTGGCACCAGTTGCGCCGGAGCGGCGCAGCGCTGATGGGCGGCTCGAGGTTGTTCTTGTCGAGGGAGCCTCGCCGTTCAACCTTGCGGCATCAACTGCGGCGCTGATCGCCGGCGCGCACCGCGTCCGCGCTTTCGGCTCGATGGCGATCTCCTGTTGCCAGGTTGCCGCCGGCCGAGCCGACGCGATGGTCTCGCTCTGGAGCTGCCGCCCGGTTGACATTGCCGCCAGTCAGCTTGTTGTGCGGGAGGCAGGTGGAGAGGTCGTCTTTCCCGCCGCGCCGACGGCTTTGGCGCTGCCTTTGGCTGATTCGGACGGTGTTTCAGCGATTGTTGCGGCGCCCTCGGCGGCTGCTCTAGCCGACGCACTTTCTTTCCCCGCCCTGTAACTACGGCCTTTGGGGCACGTATTTAGCGCTAGGACGAACACCTGTTCGCAAAGCTGCTACTCTAACCGTAAGCTCATTAGTTCTAAGTAACCGAAAGGAAGTAATCAGATGGCAACTACAACCAAGAAGGCAACAGCTAAGTCAAGCGCAAAGGCCAAGCCCGCCGCTACGAAGACTCGCGGCCGCGCCGGTGCCAAGCCGAAGGCAGCTGCCCCGGCATCCCACTCACGCGTAGAGCGTGCCGCCGACCTTCAGGTCGGTGCGGTTCTCGTCGCCCGTGACACGGTCGTTGACGCGATCGAAGAGCTGCGCACCAAGGTCGGCAGCCGCAAGGGTGCCGAGAAGCAGCTCAAGAAGGTTGAGCACCGCGGAACTGTCGCTCGCACGAAGGCTGAGCGCGAGGTCCGTCAGGCCAGCGCCCGCATCGAGCGTGAGATTAAGCGCAACCGCACGCGCATTGAGCGTGAGGTTCGCAACCTGCGCAAGGACGCCGACAAGCAGCTGCGCAGCGTGCGCGGCGATGTGACGCGTCAGGCCGACATCGTCAGCAGCCGCGTTCAGGACGCAGTCGCCCCGATCGTTGATCAGGTTTCAAAGGTCACCGCTTAGAGCTAAACGCTCCACGCACTAACTGCTGGATCGACGGCCCGCCATCGTGCGGGCCGTCCTCGTTCTGCGGTGCGCGCCGAGCAACCGGGCGCTCTTTGTCACAATGGAGCAATGCCAACAGACGAGCAGATCCTCAAGGCGCTCGAGGTCGTAATTGACCCCGAGCTGCGTAAGTCAATCGTTGAGCTCGGGATGGTCCGCTCGATCGAGCAGAGTGGCGACGGCAAAGTAGCCGTAATCGTCTCGCTGACTACCGCCGGCTGCCCGATCCGAAACCACTTCGAAACCGCGGTAGCCGAAGCCGTCGGCGCGCTCGACGGCGTTACCGGCGTGAGCGTCAGCTTCGACGTTCTTAGCGATACCGAGAAGGGCGAGCTGCAGCGCAAGCTCGGCCGTGGATCGCTGCCCGAAGGTGCGCTCGCTCAGGTCAGCAACGTCGTCTGCATCGGCTCCGGCAAGGGTGGCGTCGGCAAGTCGACGATCACCGCCAACATCGCCGCCGCCCTAGCGGCCGAAGGTAAGAGCGTTGGGGTGCTCGACGCCGATGTTTGGGGCTACTCAATTCCGCGCATGTTCGGAGTGACCGGCCGTCCGCCGGTATCACCCGAGCGCAAGATCATGCCGCTTGAGGCTGGCGGAGTGAAGATCATGTCGATCGGCTTCTTCGTCGAAGAGGACGCCGCCGTCGTTTGGCGCGGACCGATGCTGCACAAGGCGTTGACGCAGTTCCTTGAGGACGTCGAATGGGGCCAGCTCGACTTCCTGCTCGTCGACCTGCCGCCAGGTACCGGCGACGTCTCGATGACCCTCGCGCAGCTGCTGCCGCAGGCGCAGTTCGTGATCGTCACGACGCCGCAGCAGACGGCGCAGAAGGTTGCTCGCCGCTCGGCCGACATGGCCAACAAGGTCAACCTCGAAGTGGCGGGCGTGATTGAGAATATGGCTGGCTTCGTCACCCCCGACGGCGAGCGCTACCAAATCTTCGGTGAGGGCGGTGGCCAAGAGTTGGCCGATGAGATTCAGGTTCCGCTGATCGCCAAGGTGCCGCTGACGATGCCGCTACGCGAGCAAGCCGACGCTGGCCTACCGCTCGTAATCAGTGACCCCGATGATCCGGCCGCTCAGGCAATCCGCCAGGCTGCGCGCGGACTAATCGCGATCTTCCCGGCCGAGCTGCCGATGCTTCAGGCTGAGATGCCGGCCGACGCAGCGGGAGCCGATGGCCCCGAGCCGGTCGGCATGACGCTGCCGATGGCTTAAGCGCCCTTTGCGTAGTACTCAGCGTTGATTGCCGAATACTTCAGCCACTCGTCTGGCAACTGGTCCTCAGCGAAGCACGCGTCCACTGGGCAGGCCTCGACGCAGGCATCGCAGTCGATGCACTCCTCGGGATCGATGAAGAGCATCTTTACGCTGTCGTAGTCGGGCTCGTCGGGTGTTGGGTGGATGCAGTCAACCGGGCAGACCTCGACGCACGAGTTGTCCTTGGTGTCGATGCATGGTTCTGCGATTACGTAAGCCATCGTTGATGATCATTCCCTCTGTTGTGTGGTGCCAGTGTGCGCGAACTGTAGCGACCGCTTCGGGAGGGGCGCGATACGCTCACCGCCATGTTGCTCGTTACCGGTGCGACCGGGCTGATCGGATCGGAACTGTTGACACGGCTAACAGCCGGCGGCGAGCCTGTTCGCTGCCTCGTACGTGACCCGCGCCGGCTCGGCGCAGAGCGCGTACGCGTCCAAATCGTCCTCGGCGACTTGGCCGATCACCGCTCACTGGCTAACGCCACGCGCGGAGTCAGCCACGTCATTCACCTTGCGGCTGCGAGCCACGATCAGGCGGGCGGCACGATCGAGGAGCTCGGTTCGATCGCGACCTGGCGACTGATCGAGGCGGCCGAGGCCGCTGGGGTAGAGCGCTTCAGCTACTTCTCAGCGCTTGGAGCCGGGCGCGGAGCGCCGACGAGGCTGTTGCGCGACAAGGCGATCGCCGAGGATGCCGTTGCAGCGGCGCGGATCGCGACAACGACCTTTGCCCTATCGCTGGCGCATGCCTCGCCGGACCCGCTCTTCACGGCGATCGACGCCTGCTCGCGGGTAGGGGTTATTCCAGTCCCCGGTACCGGTCACTACCAGCCGATCGGGGTCTCGGACATCGTTGAAGCGGTCGTCGCCCAGCTCGCGCTGCCGCCGCGCGCGGAGCACCAGCGCGTTGAGCTTGCTGGCCCGCAGGCGCTCGACCTACGAACGATCAGTCGACTGATCGGAAGCTCGCTAGGGCGTCGGCGGCCAGCCGTACCGGTGACCCCAGGGTTCGCCAAGACGATGCTCAGGGTTGCCGCATCGGGCGCTGTCGAGCTGCCGATGGTTTGGGATCGGCAGGCGCTACTAGGCGCCGAGATGATCGCCCCAAGCGGCAGCGCCGACGCGCTTGCGCTCGGCGTCTCACCGCGCCGCATCAGTGATCTACTCGGGCTTGATTAGCCAGGGGTGATCGGCGCGCGCCGGCCTGACCACGGCAGCGCGTTCTCGAGCTGTGCGCTTAGCGCCAGCAGCATCCCTTCCGACTCCGGCTTACCGATGAACTGAACCCCCAGCGGCAGTCCTAGCTCATCGTTCTGGTAGAGCGGAACCGAGATCGCTGGCGACCCGGTGGCGTTTGAGATCGCCGTGAACGGCGTGAACTGACCGCCGCGAGCAAAAGCGCCCATTGGGTCATCCGAGCAGCTGTCGATTGTTCCGAGTGTCACCGGTGGCTCGGCCAGGGCGGGGCAGAGGATTGCGTCGTAGTCCTGCGCCCAGCTAACGACCATCCGTGCCATCGCCTGCATCTGAATCTCGGCACCAAAGCCGATCACCGCGCTGATCTCTTGGGACTGCTGCCAAATTGACCAGCTCAGTGGCTCCATCTGATCCTCCGTGAACTCGCTTCCGCTGATCATCTGAGCGAACGCGATCTGTAGCGAGATCATCGGCCCGAAGAGAGCGGAGAAAAGCTGCAGCAAGCCGGGTACGGCCCACGGTGGGTCGGCTTCGACAACTTCGTGGCCGAGCTCGCGCAGCAGTTCGGCAGCCTCGTTGACCGCTGTGACCGAGGTCGGGTCGATTGGCGTGTCCTCGAGTGGCGGCTGGAGCGTCATCGCGATCTTCAGACGCTTCGGTTCTTCGCGGACCAGCTCGCTGAACGGCTTGGCCGGTGCAGCTGCCCAGTAGGCGTCACCAGTCTCGTAGCCAGCGAGAATGTCGAGCGCGAGGGCCGTCTCCGCGGTTGTGCGCGTCAGGACGCCATCGATGCCGAGGAACGAGCCACCAACGTCGGGGCCGGAGGAGATGCGCCCGCGCTGAGGCTTGAGCCCAACGAGGCCGCAGCAGGCTGCGGGGATGCGCGTAGAGCCACCGCCGTCGTTGGCGTGCGCGAAAGGAACCATGCCTGAGGCGACCGCCGCCGCTGAGCCGCCGGAGGAGCCACCGGTGGTCCGCGTCGTGTCCCACGGGTTGCGCGAAGGGCCGAAGCGGCGCGGCTCGGTCGTTGGCTGGATTCCAAACTCAGGGAGGTTGGTGGTCCCGACGACGATCGCGCCGGCGTCGCGCAGGCGACGAACAAGGAAGGCATCGTGGTTCGAGCGGAAGTCGCCCATCACGTCGGCGGCGAAGGTCAGCCGCTCGCCCTCGACCGGGCGGTTGTTCTTGATTGCGACCGGCACACCGGCCAGCGGCCTCTCATCGCCACTTTTGACCTTGGCTGCCGCTGCGCGCGCTTTCTCGTGGAAAACGTCGATGAAGGCGTTATATGTCGGGTTTAGCGCGTCGATCCGAGCGAGCGAGGTATCGACGAGTTCAAGTGCGCTGATCTCGCCGCTCTTAACCATCGCGGCGAGCTCGTCAACTGGACGGAACATCAACTCTGAATCGGACATCTGAACCTTTCGCTGTAGGGATGCCTCGCCAGCCTAACTGCGCGCCCCGCGAGGCGCATCGCGCAGTACTCTCAATCGTGGGAAACTTGAATGCAGTGAGTCAACCCTTGGAGCAAAGAAAGCGTGTTCTATGAGTGAGGTAATTTCCGGACTTGAGGGCGTGGTCGCATTTGAAACGGTGATCGCCGAGCCTGATCGCGAAGGCGGCGCACTGCGCTACCGCGGCGTCGACATTGAAGATCTCGTTGGCTTCGTGCCATACGAGAAGGTTTGGGGACTGCTCGTTGACTCAAGCTTCGAGCCCGGCCTCTCGCCGGCCGAGCCGCACCCGCTGATGGTTCGCTCCGGTGATCCGCGCGTCGACGTTCAATCGGCACTGGCGATGCTCGCACCCGAGTGGGGCTTTGGCCAGCTGCTCGACATCAGCGACGAGCAAGCCCGCAGCGACTTGGCTCGCGCCTCCGTGATGGCACTCTCGTTCGTTGCCCAGTCAGCGCGCGGGGTTGGCCAGCCCTGGGTTCCTCAGGCGACGATCGATGAAGGCCACACGATCGCTGAGCGTTTCCTCCTTCGCTGGCGCGGCGAGTGCAACCCCGACCACGCGAAGGCGATCGACGCCTACTGGGTTTCTGCGGCAGAGCACGGAATGAATGCCTCAACCTTCACTGCCCGCGTCGTCGCCTCAACCGGCGCCGACGTTGCAGCTGCGATGTCGGCCGCGGTCGGCGCGCTCAGCGGCCCGCTCCATGGCGGCGCCCCATCGCGCGTGCTGACGATGCTCGACGAGGTGGAGGCCAGCGGCGACGCGGATGCGTGGGTCAAGATGGCCCTCGACCGCGGTGACCGCCTGATGGGCTTCGGCCACCGCGTCTACCGCGCCGAGGATCCGCGCGCCCGCGTGCTGCGCCGCACCGCAAAGGAGCTCGGCTCGGAGCGCTTCGAAGTTGCCGAGGCACTTGAGGAAGCCGCGCTGGCAGAGCTTAAGGCACGCAAGCCCGATCGCGTACTCGCAACAAACGTCGAGTTCTGGTCGGCCGTGGTGCTCGATTACGCCGAGATTCCACCCGACATGTTCACGAGCATGTTCACCTGCGCGCGCGTGGCCGGCTGGTCGGCGCACATCATGGAACAGAAGCATGAAGCCAAGCTGATTCGACCATCGGCTGACTATGTTGGCCCCGGCCCCCGCGGCCGCGACGAAGTCTGATCACCCGTGGCATCCGATAACGGGATCGAGGTAGAGGGACTCGTTCGCGTATTTGGCGACGACATTCGCGCCGTTGACGGCGTTGATCTGAGTGTCGCGCCGGGCGAAATCTATGGCTTCCTTGGCCCCAACGGCGCCGGCAAGTCAACGATGGTCTTGATGCTCGTGACGCTGCTGCCGCCGACCTCTGGCCACGCAACAGTCGCTGGCTTTGACGTTGCCAAGCAAGGCCCTGAGGTTCGCGGCCAGATCGGCGCTGCGCTGCAGGAGTCCGCGCTTGATGACTTCCTCACCGGAAACGAACACATGGACCTGCAGGGCGGTCTCCACGGCCTCTCAAAGAACGAGCGTCGAACCCGCGGCGCTGAACTGATGGAGCGAGTTGGCCTAAGCGATGCGGCCGGCCGCAAGGTTGGCGGCTACTCCGGCGGCATGAAGCGCCGCCTCGACTTGGCGCTCGCGCTGCTGCACCGTCCGTCGGTGCTCTTCCTCGACGAGCCGACCACCGGCCTTGACCCGCAGAGCCGCAGCGCGCTGTGGGCAGAGGTTGAACGGCTCTCACGCGAGGATGGGGTAACCGTCTTTCTCACCACCCAGTACCTCGAGGAGGCAGATGTTCTTGCCGACCGCGTCGGGATTATCGACCACGGCAAGCTCGTCGCTGAGGGGACGCCGACGGCGCTGAAGGCTGGCATCGGCCAAGTTTCGCTCGAGGCCACGCCGGCCAATCCGAACGACCGCGAGAAGCTCGCCGCCGTCCTCTCAGGCTTCGGCGAACCTGCGGCCGCGTCGCCAAAGTCGGTCGCGGTGCGCTTAGCGCAGGGAGCCGAGCAGCTAGCCGACGTTGTTCGCGCGCTCGACGCAGAGGGAGTGGAGGTAGGCGAACTACAGCTCCACCAGCCGTCGCTTGACGATGTCTTTCTGCAGCAGACCGGGCGCTCGCTCGAAGGCGACGAGGAAGAGGCGGAGGCCGATTCGTGAGCGCCGCAGGGCAGCTGGCGCTGATCGGCCGGCGGTCGGTTAGTCGTACCTTCCGCCAACCGGTGTTGGTCGTGCCGGTGATCCTCTTCCCGCTCGTGCTGCTGGCAGTTAACGCGGCCGGGCTCGCCAGCATCACGAAGCTGCCAGGTTTCCCGACCGACCGCTACATCAACTTTGCGATCGTCGTCTGCTTCGTCCAGGGCGCGCTCTTCGCTGCGATCACGGCTGGCACCGAGCTAGCCTCCGACATTCAAAGTGGTTTCACCGATCGCCTTGCACTGACGCCCGCGCGGCGATGGGCGGTTTTAGCTGGCGCGACCGCCGGTGGCGCCTCAATTGCCGTCTTCGGCTCGGTTGTCTATCTAATCGTCGGTTTGATCTTCGGTGTGCAGATCGATACGGGCGTACTTGGAGCTTTCACGCTGCTGGCACTGGCGATCTACACCGCGCTCGCCTTCGCCGGCATCGGCGCCTGGTTGGCGGTTGCTACCGGGTCGCCGCAGGCCGTTCAGGGCGTCTTCCCGCTGCTTTTCGTTCTGCTTTTTCTCTCGACGATGAACCTGCCGATCGACTTCATTCAGAAAGATTGGTTCAAAACTATTGCCGAATGGAACCCGCTCAGCTACCTGATCGATGGGATGCGCGGCCTTGTGATTGGCGGCTGGGACGCATCGACGCTGCTGCCGGCCGTTGCCGTCGCGACAGTGATCATGTTCGTGACGTTTGCGGGCGCTGCCCATTCGCTACGTAAGCGGGTGCAACGCACATGAGCGGCACAACGTTTTCAGTCGCGATGGCGGTGCTGCGCCGCGTGATGATCCAAACCTTCAAGAACCCAGCGATCATCATTCCTTCGCTCGCCTTCCCGCTTGTCTTCCTGATCGCATTCGCCGGCGGCCTGTCAACCGTCGCCAGCGTGCCCGGGTTCTCGTTCAAGGGTGGCTACACGGCGTTTCAGTTTGTTTTCGTCTTCCTCCAGACCGGTGCTTTCGCGGGAATTTTCACCGGCTACCGGATCGCCGAGGACTACGAGAGTGGCTTCGCACGGCGTCTGCTTATCGCCGCGCCCCATAGCCGTGGCATCGTGCTCGGCTTCGTGCTCTCGGGGCTCGCTCGCTTTGCATTGACCGGCGTGATTCTCTGGGCAATCGCCCTGCTGGCGGGAATGACCGTGCTCGGCAACCCGATTGAGATCCTTGCGATGTGGCTGCTGGCAGGGCTGCTCTGCATCGCCAGCGCGCTCTGGGTGGCGGGGCTGGCGTTCCGCTTCCAGTCGGTTGACATCGGCTCGTTCATGCAGACGCCTGTCTTCATCCTGCTCTTCCTTGCGCCGGTCTACGTGCCGCTCGCGCTGCTGACCGGTTGGCTCAAGGTTGCCGCCACCGTCAACCCGGTGACGGCGATTCTTGATTCCGCTCGCGGCTTCATCTCCGGCGAGCCGACGAAGATCGCGCTGGCCTTCGGCTTGGCGCTTGGCCTTGCCGCCCTGATGGGCCTGTGGGCGGCGCTGCAGCTGCGGCGCGCCCAGCGCGGCGTCGCTTAGCCTGCGCGCCCGCGCAGCAGAACTGCCCTGGGAACGACAAAGGCCCGGCGGTTAAGCCGGGCCTTTGGTACGACTCACGCTTGAAGCGTGGGTTACATCATCCCGCCCATGTCTGGCATACCGCCTGGCATTCCGCCACCGGCACTCTCGTCAGGCATCTCGGCGATGATCGCCTCAGTGATCAGGATGTTCTTCGCGATCGAGGCTGCGTTCTGCAGCGCCGAGCGCGTGACCATCGCTGGATCGATTACGCCAGCGGCAACAAGATCAACGATCTCGCCGGTCGCAGCGTTGAGGCCGAACCCGGCCTTTGCCTTTGCCACATCGGCGACAACAACGGAGCCTTCAAGGCCCGAGTTCTCGGCGATCTGACGCAGCGGCTCCTCGACGGCGCGGAGCACAATCTTCACTCCGGTGCGCTCGTCTTCGTCGTCGCGCTTGGCAGGATCAACGTTCTTTGAGGCCTGCAGCAGTGCTACGCCGCCGCCGGGAACGATGCCCTCTTCGAGCGCCGCGCGGGTTGCCTGAAGGGCGTCCTCTACGCGGTGCTTCTTCTCCTTCATCTCGGTCTCAGTTGCGGCGCCGACCTTTACTACGGCCACACCACCTGAGAGCTTCGCGAGGCGCTCTTGCAGCTTCTCGCGATCGAAATCGGAGTCGGTGTTATCGACCTCGGCCTTGATCTGGTTAACGCGGCCCTTGATCGCGTCGCTGTCGCCAGCGCCGTCGACGATCGTCGTCGTGTCCTTCGAAACGACGATCCGGCGTGCGTGACCGAGCTGCGAGATCTGTGTGTTCTCGAGCTTCAGCCCCATCTCTTCGGTGATTACTTCGCCACCGGTGAGAATCGCGATGTCTTCGAGCATCCGCTTGCGGCGGTCACCGAAGCCAGGTGCCTTAACTGCAACACCGGTGAAGGTGCCACGCAGCTTGTTGACAACCAGAGTTGCGAGAGCCTCGCCCTCAACGTCCTCGGCGATGATCAACAGCGCCTTACCGGACTGCATTACCTGCTCGAGAACCGGCAGCACGTCACGCACTGAACCGATCTTCTGGTTGGCGATCAGCACGTAGGCGTCGTCCAGCACTGCCTCCATGCGGTCTTGGTCGGTGACCATGTAGGGCGAGATGTAGCCCTTATCGAACTGCATGCCCTCAGTGAATTCGAGGTCCATGCCGAATGTCTGGCCTTCTTCGACGTTTACAACGCCGTCCTTGCCGACCTTTTCGATCGCGTCAGCGATGACGTCGCCGATCTCCTCGTCGCCAGCCGAAATCGTGGCCACGCGAGCGATCTGATCCTTGCCTGTGACTTCCTTCGACTGCTTGCCAATGCCGGCAACGATCTCGTCGACGGCGTACTCAATCCCGCGCTTGAGCGCGAGCGGCTGAGCACCAGCGGTTACGTTCTTGAGGCCTTGGCGAACAATCGCCTGAGCCAGAACGGTCGCTGTCGTTGTGCCGTCTCCGGCAACGTCGTTGGTCGCTGTTGCGACTTCCTTGACGAGCTGAGCACCCTGGTTCTCGAATGGGTCCTCAACGTCAATTTCGCGAGCAATGGTGACGCCGTCGTTAGTGATCGTCGGTGCGCCGAAGCGCTTGTCGATCACTACGTAGCGGCCCTTCGGACCGAGCGTCACCTTCACTGCGTTAGCTACGGCATCAACGCCGGCCTCGAGGGCCTTGCGTGCGTCCGCGTCAAACTTCAATTCCTTAGCCATTTATTCAGTTCTCCTTTAGGCCTAAGACTCGACGATTGCGAGAATGTCGCTCTCGCGTAGAACGAGGAGGTCCTCGCCGTCAACCTTGATGTCGGTGCCGCCGTACTTGCTGTAAAGCACGACGTCGCCCTTGCTTACGTCGAGCGGGACGCGCTTTTCGCCGTCCTCATCCCAACGACCTTCGCCAGCGGCGACGATCTCGCCCTTCTGGGGCTTCTCTTTTGCCGTGTCGGGGAGCAGCAGGCCGCTAGCGGTCGTCTCCTCCTCGTCGATGGCGCGGACGATCACTCGATCGCCAAGCGGCTTCAAATTCATTTCAAATGCCTCCGGTAGTTGCGCTATTTACGAACGTTTTAGGGCTCTTGCCCGACGCTTTTGGCACTCATGACTGGCGAGTGCCAAAGTCGCTTCGGGAGATGATAGCGCCTCAGTTCTGCGCGCCACCGATGCCAAGACGGGCATCGGTGAAGGACTGCGGGTTTTCTACGATTTGGGAGAAGCGAACGACGGTGACGATGTCCTCCATCGTTACAGCCTGTCCGTAGATTTGTTCGAGGAAGTGAATTAGATCCTCGTGGCGGCGCAGCTCAGGGTTGTCGTGCTCAATGTCGCGCGGAGAGAGGTCGCGCACTCGCTTTACGTCAACCTGGTCGATTACCGCTTCGAAAATCTTCTCGCGCGGAGAGAACTGATACCCAATTGTTACGAGCACTGCTTGGTTCTTGCGGTACTTGTGCGTCTTGTCGCCAAGGCGAATCGTGGCCGTCTTACGGCCCCGGCGCAGCTGGTCGGCGAAGATTGTTGAGTAGAAGTTGAGTACCTGCATTCCGCCCGAAGACTACAGCGCGCGGCCCTAGTAGATAAAGCCGGTCAGTACATCGGTGTCAAGAACGCTGATCCGGCCACGGCCCTGCTTGATCGCTCCGGAGTTAGCCAGAGTTGTAAGAAAGCGGCTAGCCGACTCACGCGAGCAGCCTGCCAGTTGCGCAATGTCGGCCTGCGTGATGATCAGCTCGACCTCACCTTCGCTGTCGGCTCCTTCGGCGCGGGCCTGCGTCACGAGGTCGCCGAGAACGATTGCAACGCGGCTTTGCACTGTCTGGAACGACTGACGTGTAAGTCGCTCGTTGGCGATTCGCATCCGCCGGCCGAGCGAGACGACCAGCTTGCTTGCGATCGCGCCGTGGTCGTTCATTAGCCTTCGCATGTCGCGGCCAGGGATCGCAATCAAGTCAACTTCGTCGAGCGTCTCGACCGTTGCCGAGCGGACTTCGTCATCGAACATCGCCAGCTCGCCAAAGATGTCGCCGGGGCCAAAGTGCGTCAGCGTGATCGTGCGGCCATCGGGATGCTCGCGGATCGCGCGGGCATGGCCGCTGCGCACGACGTAACAGGTGTTGCTCGGATCACCCTCGCGGAAGATCACTTGGCCTCCAGGGAAGTGGCGTGTGACGACAACCTCGGCAACCCTGTGCAGGTCTTCATCGCCGAGAGTCTCGAAGACAGGCACGGCCTGCAACAGGGTGTACGTCTCCTCACTCATCGTTGGGGAGGCTACCTATGAGCGGGAAATAGACGCGGGTCGTTACTGATCACACCAGCGATCCCGAGCCGCTCAAAGTCGGCGATCTGTTGAGCGTCGTCGACAGTCCAGATGTAAAGCTCGCCACCGGCATCACGGATCGCGCGCGCCAGCCTTGGGGTGACGAAGGCCCAGTGGCACATCAACGCGTCCACGCGGCCTTCGCGAATCGCCTTTGTGGCCATCCGCGGCAGCCTCATGCGGTAGTAAATGATCGCGGCGTAGGCAGGCCAGCGGTAGAGGCGATGTTCGGTCAGGTCACGCTGCGCGCGGGGAAACGACCAGCCGATCGGTATCTCCGGCGCGATCTTACGCAGCAAGGTCAGACTTGGTTTCTCCATCGTCGAGATCAGCGCGCGATCGGCGAGCCCGTGGCGGCGGAGCGCATCGACGGTGCGCTGCTCGTAGCCCTGCAGCTTCATGTCGACGTCGATTTGAATCTGGGCGAACTGTGGCTGCGCGAGGTAGGCGAGCCCTTCGTCGAGCGTCAATGGGGTGCGCTCGCGGGCGTCCTTGAAATCGTGTGCGAGTCTCAGTGCGCCGGAGCCGTCTAGGCGCTCGGGCAGCACATCAAATTCGATCATGTCGACGCCGGCCGAGAGCGCCGCATCGAAACTGGCCGCGGTATTTCCGTGCGCTAGGGCATCGGCACCTTTGTGGCCGATCCGCTTCGGACGAGCTTCAAGTCCTGCGCGGCCGCGGCCTAGCTGGGGCATATCGCTGCGCCCGGGAGCGCCGTGACGTTTTCGTGACAGGGCACGGCTCTTTATTCGCCACGATGAGGCCTGCGCCTGCCGCGCGCCCGGTACCGTCTTCGCTATGCAGCAAGAGCTCGCAAAGATCGTCGGAGATGCATACGTCCGCCCCGGCTCGCAGTTCGTCTACAGCGGCGAGGAGACGTTCTTTGCCGACCGTGGCTCGGTCGAATGCGTTGTACAGCCAGCAAGTGCCGATGAGGTGGCGGAGGTCGTCTTCTGGTGTTACTCGAACGACGTGACGATCACGCCGCGCGGCGGCGGCACAGGTTGGGCTGGAGGCGCCGTGCCGCAAGGGGCGGGGGTTGCCTTAAGTCTTGAAAGGCTGACCGCCGTCCGCAGTTTCGATCCGCTGCGCTGGCGAATCGAAGTTGAAGCTGGCGTCACTACCGCGACTGTTCAGCGGCTCGCGCGGGAGAACGGCCTCTATTTTCCTCCCGATCCTGGGGCGCCCGAGGAATCGCTGATCGGTGGCAACGTCGCGACCAACGCCGGCGGCCCTCACTGCTTCAAGTACGGAGTCACCGGCGACTGGGTAACCGGCCTCGAGGCCGTAATAGCTCCCGGCGAGCTGATCCGCATCGGTGGCCCAACACGCAAGGACGTCGCCGGCTACGACCTTGTCTCACTGATGACAGGGAGCGAAGGCACGCTCGGCGTGATCACCTCGGTCTGGCTGCGGTTGATCCCCGCCGCAGGGCCCTCGCTGCCGGTCGCAGCCTTCTACCGCGACGCCGCCAGCGGCGCCGCGGCGATTGAGGCTGTGATGTCAGCCGGCCCGATCGCCGCAGCGATCGAGTACCTCGACGAGAGGACGCTGCAGATCGCTGGCGGAGGCTTCCCTGGCGGAGTGCCAGCTGGTGCTGGCTTTCTGCTGATTGCCGACTGCGACAGCGGCGAAGCCGACCGCGCTGCGCTGCGCGAGGCGCTCGCCGAAGGTGCGATCGCCGAGCCAACAGCACCGGATGATCCAGAGTCGCTATGGCGCTGGCGCGACGGGATGGGGCTGGTCGTCGCATCTGAGCTGGGCACGAAGCTATCCGACGACATCGCAGTTCCGCTAGATCGTTTAGCCGAAGCGATCGAACGGACGGTCGAGATCGGCAAACAGCACAGCATCGAAGCCTGCTCCTGGGGTCACGCCGGCGACGGCAACCTTCATTCGACCTTCATGCTCGACCCCAATGATGAGCTAGCTGTGCGCCGCGCGGTAGCTGCCGGCGATGAGCTGATGGCGATGGCGATCGAACTGGGCGGCACGATCAGCGGCGAGCACGGCATCGGCCTCGCGAAGAACGGTTGGCTGCACAAGCAATGGGGCGGGCCTGCATCACGTGCGCACGAGGCGATCAAACAGGCGCTCGACCCGAAGAACCTGATGAACCCCGGTAAGAAGCTGACTTGAGCGGTGCGGCAGCGGTAGGCTGCAGAGCGATGCGTTGCCTATTTGCCTCGACAGCAGTTGTTGTCCTAGTCGCCCTTTCGGGATGCGCTCAGGGCGGCACGGCGACAACCAGCTCGGCGTCGAAGTACTCAGGTGACTCGAAGCTCGTAGCCAACACCGTCGAAGACTTTCAAGCAAACGCCACGGCTCATGATGGCGCGAAGATCTGCAGCGGCCAGATAACGGCAGCGCTGGCGAAGACGATCACGGCAAAGAACTCGGGAGCTAGTTGCGCCACCGCCGTCACGGCCGCGATGAAGGCAACCGACGAAGCAGACCTAACGGTCACAAAGGTGACGATCGATCCGAAGAACTCCAACAAAGCGACCGCAACGGTCAGCGCCAAGACCGGCGACAAGTCATCCCAGACGTACACATTTACGCTCGAGCGCCTCGACAAGCGCTGGCAGATCTCAAGCTTCGGCTGAGCGCGCCTGCGGGCCTCGCAATACGGACTGCCGCACCGGTTGCGCCGATGTGAGAGGCTTGGCGCACTGATCACTTATGTGACATTCCCTGAGGAGGGATTTCTATGAAACTGAATCGCCGAAGCGCGAACTCCGCGCGTCGCTCAAGCGGACTTCGCAAACTTCTAGTCGCTGGAGCCGTTGCTGCAGTGGTTACCGTCGCTACCGCCCCCGCGGCTCCGGCTTCTAGCGCGATCAGC
>CAIJLJ010000155.1 GCA_903821395.1 uncultured Solirubrobacterales bacterium
GGCGCGATGAACGAGACCACGTAGCCCTCCACGCCCCACGCCATCACCGGCCCACCGTTAGCGAGGTTGTAGCCGGTCGACCCTGCCGCTGTTGCCACCACTAGGCCGTCGCAGCGAACGCTCCCGGCCTCTTCGCCTCCAACCGCGTAGGCGAGCTGTGCGACGCGGTCACCGGCGCGCCGCGTGATCGCAATGTCGTTGATCGCCATTGCCGATTCGTCACCAAAGCTGACCTCAATCGCCGGCAGCGTGAGCCGCTCGAACTCGCCACTGACCGCGCGCTGGAGCCCGCCCGTGAGGTCGTCGCGATCGATCGCAGCTAGGAAACCGATCTCGCCGAAGTTGATACCGATGACGGGAACGCTGGTGCCGGCGTAGGCACGGAGCGCACGCAAGACTGTTCCGTCACCGCCGAAGGCGACAGCCAGGCCGGCGTCTCGATCGAGCTCGGCGTTGAGCTCAACGCCTGGGCCTGCATCAATCGAAGGGTGTTTGGTAGTTTCGTCGGCGTCCAACCTCACGGTCAGGCCGTGTTCGTGTGCGAGCGCGATCAGGTGCCTTAGAGCATCGTCGGTCTCACCCGGCCGAGCGTGCGAGAAGGCCGTGATCGGCCCGGTAATTTCGCTGGAGCTCATAGCGCTGCCTCGTCGAGAGCTGCACCGAGGCTTGTGAGCGCGCCCTCGCGGGTAGCTTCGGCTAGGTGGATGAAGCTCTCTTGGTTGCCTTTCGGGCCGGGCAGCCCGGACGACGCGAAGCCGATCACCGCTGCGCCGCATCGCTCGCGTGCAAACTCGGCGACGACAGCAACACTCTCTTTGCGCAGCTGTGGGTCGCGGACAACACCGCCGCGGCCGACGCGGTCGCGGCCAACCTCAAATTGTGGCTTCACCATCACCACAGCATCGAAGCTTTCGGCCGCGCAGTCAATCAGTGCAGGAAGAACCTTCGTCAGTGAAATGAACGACAGGTCCGCAGTGATCAAGTCAGGGCGGTACGGAAGCTGATCGGCTTCGATCTGCCGCACGTTGGTGCGCTCCAGAACATGCACCCGCGGATCCTCTCGCAGCGACCACGCGAGCTCGCCGTAGCCGACATCAACGGCGATTACTTCGGCCGCCCCGCGCTGGAGCAGGCAGTCGGTGAACCCTCCGGTCGAAGCGCCGGCGTCAAGGCAGCGACGTCCGGACGGGTTTACAGCGAGGATCTCCAGCGCGTTCTCGAGCTTTGTGCCTCCGCGCGACACGAAGCGCGCACGTTCGGTCACCTCCACCTCGGCATCTAATAAAACCATCTGGCCAGGCTTCGCGGTCCGCGCCCCTGGCGCGCAGAGACGAACGTCGCCAGCCATAACTGCAGCCGCCGCGCGCGAACGCGACGGGAACAGACCACGCTCTGTTAACAGCGCATCGAGGCGCATTCGTTCACTCATCGTCAAACCACGCTACCGGGCGCAGCTCAGAAGCCCGCATGTTGTGTGCCTCTTGGAATCCCGTGGATATAGGAATCGTTCCAACGTGCGGTCATCTAGCCTCCTACTAGTCGCTGCCAAGGTACGCCGGATTTAGCGTGCCCTACGCGACGCGTGAACCGTGCGGCGACCGTGAAGGCGGCAAAGCTGGTGAAGCGCCACAACAACCACTCTCCAAGCTGAAAAGCTTCGCGCCCTCACGGGCGCGGAGCGGACGGCTTAACAGCAAATAGTTGAATAGTTAAAAAGCCCGAACCGCCCTCACTTGGCCGGCGACGATCTTGAGGCCGTAGATCTGCCAATAGCC
>CAIJLJ010000156.1 GCA_903821395.1 uncultured Solirubrobacterales bacterium
ACCGTTCCGCCTCGACGAGGAGCTGCTCGCGTTGGCGGCTGAAGGCGCAATTGCTCTCCACTGCCTGCCGGCTCATCCGGATGAAGAGATAACCGCCGAGCTGCTCTACGGGCAGCGCCAACGGATTTGGGATCAGGCCGAAAACCGTCGCCACGCGCAGAAGGCGATGCTTGAGTGGCTACTGGCTGATCGCTAGCGCAGGCAATGCTGCGATCCTCAAACCAATGACCGAGCAGCCGACAGTCGAAGGTGAACGCACGCGCGTAGATCGTGGCGACGAGCTCGAGCTGCGAATCGAGACGCTCGCAAACGGCGGCAAAGGGATCGCCCGAGTCCCACTGGCCGACCGCAGCTATGTGATCTTCGTTCGCGACACCGTGCCCGGCGACCTCGTTCGCGTGCAGGTTACAAAGCGCAAGCGGGCTTTCGCAGAAGCGCGGCCGCTCGAGATGCTTGAGCCAGGCCCAGACCGAATTGAGCCGCTCGCCGACCATCCCGGCGCCTCATGGCAGGTGCTGCGCTACGAGCGTCAGCTGGAGGTAAAGAGCGAACAGGTTGATGACGCTCTCAGGCGGATCGGCAAGCTCGACGGCTTTGAGCTTGAGCCGATCATTCCGGCGGTCGAAGAGTGGCGCTACCGCAACAAGCTTGAGTTTTCGTTCGGCGTTGAGGACGACGGCACGCTCTGCTGCGGCTTCCACGCTCCAGGCTCGTGGTCGCGGATCCTGCCGATGGATGACTGCCTGCTCGCATCCGAGGCCAGCAATCGGATTCGCGAAGCGGCGCTTGAGGTCTGTCAGGAGATGGGGCTGAAGGCTTACGACCGCCGCACCCACGAAGGGCTGTTGCGCAATCTCGTGGTCCGCGAGGGCCGTCGCACCGGTCAAATTCAGGCCCGGATCGTCACCTCGCCAGGGGACTTTGATCAGCGCCGTTTTGCCGACGCGATGACCGAAGCAGGCGCCGTCAGCGTTATCCGCACCGTCGCCCCTAGTAGCGGTGAGACGACCCAAGGCGGCACCGACATTCTTATTGATGGAGTTGGCGCGATCGAAGAGGAATGCTCAGGGCTGCGTTTCTCACTCGGCAGCGAAGCCTTCTTCCAGACCAACACTGAGATGGCTGAGAAGCTCTACGCGACGGTCGGTGAGTACGCCGACCTGAAGGGCTGGGAACGCGTTTACGACCTCTGCTGCGGGATCGGTTCGATCGGGCTGACGCTGGCTCCACGGGCCGGCGAAGTGATCGGTGTCGAGATCGTCGAAGAGGCGGTCGAGGACGCGCGCCGCAACGCGCGCAGCAACGAGATCATGAACGCCCGCTTCATCGCAGGAAACGTCCGCGTCGTGCTCAAGGAGGATGTTGATGAGCTCGGGCGGCCCGATCTGATCGTGCTCGATCCGCCGCGCTCCGGGCTTTCAGCGAAGGTGATCGGGCGCGTCGCCGAGGCCGGGGCGAAGCGGATCGTTTATGTCTCTTGCAACCCAACGACGCTCGCGCCGAACGCCGCTCAGCTGGTCGAAGCTGGCTACAAGCTGGTCCGTGTGCGCCCTGTAGACATGTTTCCGCAGACGCCGCACATCGAGTGCGTCGCACTGTTCGAGCGGGCATGAGGGCTGAGCGCCGTGCGCTCCTTGCAAGAATCAAACTTGAAGGTCAGGCTTAGCGCAGATGCTTGAGATGGCGCTCGACAAGATCACGCTGCGGCAGCGTTTCGATCACCTCCGCGCCGTTGCGCCGCGACTGGCACTCGTCGCTCTAGCGGCGATGGTCTCGTACCTCTTTGCGCGCTACGTCGTGGGCCATGCCCATCCGTTCTTCGCACCAATTTCAGCCGTGCTCGTGATGGGAGTTACTGCTGGCCGCACGGTTAAGCGCGCGCTCCAGTTGGCCTTTGGCGTTGCGCTCGGCATCGTCGTCGCCGACCTTCTCGTCCGCTACACAGGAGTCGGCGCTTGGCAGCTAGGGCTCGTGATCTTCATCGTTATGTGCGTCGTCGTCTTTGCCGGCGGCGACCAGCTGGCCGTTAACCAGGCGGCGGCGAGTGGGGTGCTGGTCGCAATCCTTGCGATTCCTACCGACCCGCACGGTTTCTCGCGGCTGCTCGACATTCTGATCGGATCGGGCGTTGCGCTGCTCTTCACGCTGGTGCTCTTCCCGCTCAACCCATCGCGACTTGCGAAAGACGCGCTCCATCCGGCGCTCGACCAGATATCAATTGCACTGCGCAAGATCGCCGATGCGCTAGAGAGCGGCAGCTCGACGCAGGCTGACCGTGCTGTTGACGTAGCTCGCGAGCTAGAGCACGACGTCGAGCCGCTGCGGGCCGCCGCTGCGGTGAGTGACGAAACCTCACGGCTCGCGGTCGCCCGCCGAGGTCAGCTGGGAACGGTTGACCGCTACGCCTACGCGGTTGAGCAGGTAACTCGCGTGCAGGTCAGTGTCGTCTCACTCGCGCGCGGCGCGTCAAGCGCGCTGCGGCAGGGCAACACGGTTCCGCCAACTGTGATCGTTGGTCTCCGCGACCTTGCCGAATCGGCTGATCATGTTGCCGCTTCGGTGACCGACAAGAAGGAGCGCGATGCCGCGCGCGTCGCCGCGCTGCGTGCTGCGACGGCCTCATCGGCGGCGCTCGACCACACCCGCAACCTCGCCGTCAGCATCGTCGTCGGGCAGGTTCGGATGATCGCAAATGATCTTCTGCGTGCTACCGGCATGTCGCTTGAGGAGGCGCGCCACGTGCTGCACTCCAAGCCTGGCGGCGATGACGATGCCGTGATCCCACTCGAGCCACACTCGCATGATCCACAGGGGCTACACGACGAGATTGAGGCCGCCCGCCCGCGCGGTGGCGCCTGACTTAGACTGAGGCGATGCTTGCCGTCACAATTGACCAGCAGGAGCTGGTAGTCACCGAGCGTCCCGACCCGGTGCCAGGTGCGGGCGAGGTCGTCGTTCGCGTCCACGCCGCCGGTCTCAACGGCGCCGATCAGCTCCAGCTCCGCGGCGCCTACCCACCGCCGCCTGGTTCACCGATCGATATTCCCGGGCTTGAGCTGGCGGGCGAGGTTTTCGCTCGAGGCCCCGGGGCTGCGCGCTTCGATGATGGCGAGCGCGTGATGGCGATCGTTGGTGGTGGCGCTCAAGCAGAGCTCTGCGTGGTCCACGAGCGCCAGTTGATGCCCGTTCCCGCTGCTCTCGATTGGGCGCAGGCCGGTGGTTTGCCGGAGACCTTCACGACCGCCCACGACGCTCTCTTCACACAGGCCGATCTGAAGCTCGGTGAGCGTGTGCTGATCAGCGGAGCCGCTGGCGGCGTCGGCACGGCGGCTATTCAGCTAGCTAGCGCGGCTGGGGCCCACGTAACTGCCTCGGTTCGCGACGAATCACGCCGTGAGGAGGTTGCAGCGCTTGGCGCCGACGTTGTCTGCAGCCCAGATGAGAGCGATGCACTCGGTCCATACGACGTCCTCTTGGAACTGATCGGAGGGCCAAACATGGACGCCAACTTCGCCGCGCTTGCTAGCCAGGCGCGGGTCGTTGTGATCGGCGTCGGCGGTGGTTTTCGCAGCGAGCTGAACCTGCTCGCGCTGATGGGAAGCCGCGCCAAAATCTCCGGGTCAACTCTGCGCGCGCGCCCGTTGGAAGAGAAGGCCGCTACGGCCAGAGCGCTTGAGAAGCAAGTTCTCGGCGGGTTCGATGACGGCACCTTCACGGTGCCGCTGTTCAAGACTTTTTCTTTGAAAGAGGCAGCCGCCGCCTACGCGAGCTTTGCCAACGGCGGCAAACTTGGCAAGATTGTCTTGGTGACTGAGCAATGAGTGTCAATGCAATTGAGCGGTTTTGGCGCGCACGCCAGTCTGGGGACTGGGATTCAGTAGCTGCGCTGATTCGTCCCGGCGTGCGGATCTCACTTCCCCACCAGGGCCGCGAGCCGAGCCGCGAGGAGTACCTCTCGCTGCTCCACTTCGTGCACAACCCCGACAACAAGACGGTGATCCAGCGTGTGATCACCGGGCGCGGGCTTGACATCGCCGTTCACGCTCAGGTTCAGCGGCCCGACACGGTCCTCGTTTGCGCTGGCTTCTACGAACTGCAAGAAGGATTGATTCAGCGGATCGATGAGTTCTGGCTCGTGCCTGGCGGCGAGCGTTTCCCGTCAACTGGCCCTAAGCGTTAACGGCACTTAGTACGGCGGAAGGTCGCCCCACCAGGCGCCGAGCGAACGGAAGGCAGCCCAGAAGTCGCGCTTTGAATCCTCGGCGTCGAGTGAATCATCAATGTTCGGCGTGACGAGCACGTCGCAGGCATCGGTGAGCGGCTGAATTTCGCCCGGCTTCCACTCGATCTCTTGACTAAGCGGTAGTTCCAGCTCATTCAGGGCCGTCATCGCGGGCTCGCCCATCACGACAATTATTCGCGGCTGGACGATCGCGATCTCCTCAGCGACTCGCGCAAGGCAGGCAGGGTCGGCGAGCGCCGGGTCCCCGACCGGGCACTTCACGAAGAGCGTTCCGTAGACGGCCAGCGGGTCAATGTTGAGGCGACTTAGCGACTTACGCATCGCGTTGCCAGAGCGTCCGTAGAAGGCGACGCCCTCTTCGATCTCAGAGACGGTAGGCGTGTACTTCACAAGCATGATGTCGGCCTGCGGATGGCCGGAGCCGAGCACCGGCATTAGATTCCCACGGGGGCAGTGGGTGCAGCCTTGGACGTCGCGCGACAACGAGTTGATCTCGCGGATCGCTCGCTCTAGGTACTTCTCGCGGATCTCGTCTTCGGTTGCAGGCATCGGCTCAGTCAGTTTCGACGGTCGCCGCGGTTCTCCCTTTGACTGCATCAGCGCTTGCGCGGCGACTTGCGCGCCTTACGTTTGCGTGAGGCGCGGCGCGCACTCTCAGGCGTTGCTTTGGTTTGAATGAACTTCAGCGCCTGGACGTATACATAATTAGTTGGCGTCGAATGGATCTCCGCGTCTCGCAGCGATTCGAGGAACTCTTCCGGTCCGTCGAAGTCACGCATTCGCACCCGCGCCGTGCCTAGACCTTGCGTCACATGCGAGTCGGAGCCGGCGGCTGCCGGAATTCGGTACTTGGCCGCAAAACGAGCCGCCTCCTCGTTGAAGCTGTCGAGCGCGACACGCGGGTTGTAGATCTCGATCAGGTCGATCTGGTCGACGATCGGCAGTAGGTGCTCATAGTCGGGAATCGCGTGCATTCGGTCGAATGGGTGGGGCACGTAGACGAGGCCACCCTGCCGCTTGATCTCGGCGACCGTTTCGGCGAGCGTCATGCCACGCTCAATCTTCTCGTTGATGAAAAGCCCGATCACTTCGCCTTGGTTTGCGGTCTTGACCTCTTCGGCGAGGATTACTTTGACGCCGTACTGCTCGCAGATCGCTGCCGCAGCAACGGCGCCGGAGATCTCGTTGTGTTCGGTAACCGCGATCGCGCCGAGACCTCGGTCGCGCGCCGTTTCGAGCAGCGCCTCAACCGGAGTTGCGCAGTCGTGGCTGTGGTCGGTGTGCATGTGCAGATCAACGTCGATCAGCGGTCGCGCCTTCAGCTTTTGAACCAAGCCAACATCTCTGGTGAGCGGCTTACGCCGAGCGACGACGGTTTCGTAGGCCTCTTCGATCTGGTCAGCCACCTGCTCCCAGCTGCGAGGCGCAGTCGCGGCGCCGAGCCGCTCGCGCAGCGGGGTGTCGTTCAGTAGCCGTGAGATCTGTGCAGCCAGGGTCGTCAACTCGCGCGGCGTGAACAGCAGGCCACTCTGCCCGTCGCCGATCACCTCTTCGTAGACCGCGAGTCGTGAGGCGACGACCGCTGCACCGGCCGCCCCAGCGCGCGCCAGCATCCCTGGCTGCGGGAGCGCACCCGCGGATGCACCGACGACAATGTCGGCGCTCGCCAGCAGCTCGTCAGTTGCGGTTTCGCTCGGATCGACGTAGCTGACGCAGGCTGCGATCTCGGCTCGCAGCGGCGTTGCAGGCCGCCCACGGCTGCTGCTGACGACGAGCTCCCAAGGCCGGTCGCTTTTGATCAGCCGCAGTGAGCGGAGCAGTAGCCGCAGCGCGGAGCGCTCTTCCTCGTCGATGAAGACGATTCGTAGCGGTGTGTTAGCTCCGGCTGGCTCGTGCTCGCGCTCCAGCGCGGGAGCGCCGGGTGCGATCAGCTGGTACTCGGCCGGGAAGTGGTGCTCCATCATTCGCGCCGTAGTCAGGTAGCTAGCTGTCCGCGCATCGAGCCGCCCAAATAGCGCCCGCACCAGCCTGCGAGTTACCTGAGTTGCGACAAGGCGCTCTGCTGGCGCATGGAACGAGCCAACGTTGAGCGAATTCGATGCCCGCAGCGCGGCGCTCGTGATCGACGGTGCGAACGGTTCGTGGAGGTGGCATATGTCCAGCGGCGTCTGCTCAAAAAGCGACCCGAGCGTGCGCGTTGTGTCGCTCGGGAGAGCCAGCCTGCGTCGCCCGGGCGCTGCCTCCAGCGACTGCCCAACAGCAACTAGCAGCGGACCACCGCTCGCGCCCTCGCGTAGGTCACCTTTGCTGCTGCGTATTAGCCTGCGACCGTCACGTACCTTGGCGGCTGAGGTTGACGGCGCGATTATCGTTACGCGGTGGCCACGGCTGGCAAGTTCGTCGCTTACCTTTCCGACGAACTCGTTTACCTCGCTGGGAAGTTCCCACGCAAACGGTGTTACCTGCGCGATCGAGAGCTTCTCTTCCACCTGCTCAGCGCTTGGCGGCGGCGCGCTTCGGCTTGGCTTTGGCCCTGGCCTTCGGCTTCGGCTTCGTCGCAGCCTTGCGCTTGTACTTCTTGATGAAGCTCTCGGTATCTAGTCGCGCCTGATCATCCGGACGCTGGTTCTTCGGCGACTTCATCAGGCACGAGCTAGGGCCATCGAGCTGGCCGCTGACGCCGTTGTTCATCGCCAGCTTGCATAGCCGAACCGCGTCGATCACGATGCCGGCCGAGTTCGGCGAGTCCCAAACCTCCAGCTTCATCTCAATATTCAGAGGCACGTCGCCGAAGGCCTGGCCTTCAAGGCGGATGTGCGCCCACTTGCGGTCGGTAAGCCACGGCACGTAATCGGACGGGCCGATGTAGACGTCGTCGGCAGGAAGTTCGTGGCCCATGATCGAGGTGACGGCTTGAGTCTTAGAGATCTTCTTCGACTCGAGGCGCTCGCGCTCAAGCATGTTGTAGAAGTCCATGTTGCCGCCGACGTTGAGCTGCGAGGTGCGCAGCATCTTGACGCCGCGCTCGTGAAAGAGGCGCGCCAGTGTGCGGTGGACGATCGTTGCGCCGACTTGGCTCTTGATGTCGTCACCGATGATCGGCAGTCCGGCCTTCTTGAACTTGCGGCCCCAGTAGTCGGAGCTGGCAATGAAGACGGGGATGCAGTTAACGAAACCGCAGCCAGCTTCGAGCACCTGCTCGACATACCAGCGGGTGGCATCTTCAGAGCCAACTGGGAGATAGGAGACGACCACATCGGTGCGCGTCTCGCGCAGGATCGTCGCGATGTCGGCGGTTTCGCCCGGAGCCTTCTTGATCTTCTCCTTGGCGTACTTGCCGATGCCGTCAAGCGTCATACCCCGGTAGACCGGCGCGCCGAGCTTCGATGGAACCTTGGCGAACTTCATCGTGTTGTTGGGGTTACCCCAGATCGCCTGACCGAGGTCCTTACCGACCTTCGTACGGTTGATGTCGAAGGCGCAGGTGAACTCGATATCGCTGACGTGGTAGCCACCGAGGTCGGTGTGCATCAGCCCCGGAACTTCTTTGTTTGGGTCGGCCTTGCGGTAGTGCTCAACGCCCTGGACGAACGCACTGGCGCAGTTGCCGACGCCGATGATCGCTACGCGGACCTTGTTCTGCTGGTAGCGGGCTCGGCCGTTCGCGGGCGTGCCGTTCTTTGAAGCTGTACGTACTGGGCTGGGGCTCACGTGAATCCTTTTAGTTGGTCTGACTTGGGGATTAACCCCGCAAGAACCTTACCGTTACAGGACAGCTTGATAGGCGCACGGCCCAATCCAGTCGTCGTCTTCTGGTTCGCGCCACCAATTGGCTGCGAACCAACCGCTACGCCGTTCGTGCGATTGACGTGCTCTCAGGAGTCGCGCGACGTTGCATGAACGTCAGCATTGCTGCGCCCGCGACTGCGACGCAGGCAGAGATCACCCCGGCGAGACGCAGCCCGTTCAACATGTCCGCGCTCTCGGCGGCCGTGATTGCCGCCGCTCCGGCAGCAATCGGGGTGCGCGAGAGGATGACGATGCCGAAGACGCCGGCACAGATGGCAGCGCCCACCGAGCTCGATGCAGCGCGGAAGGATGAAACCTCCTCGGTGGCGCCATCCGGTGACCGTCGCATGACATCGGTGTTGAACGAGGTCAGCGCTGCCGTGGTTGTGAAGCAGAATGCTGTTGCGATTGCCACTAGTAGCCAAGCCGGGGTGCTGTCCGTCAAGGCCAGCAAGGGAAGCATCGTTACGGCGATCGCTAGCAGCAGCCCTCGGCTGGCGTTAAACGAACCCCAACGCTTGATCGCCTTCTTGGCAAGGAACTTGGCCCCGAGGATTCCAGCGAGCTGTGCTGGAATCGTCGCCACCGCGGCCGATACGGCGGAGAACTCGTAGATGAACTGCAGGGCGATGATCACGTAGGTCAGAAGTTGAACGAATGTCACAAGGGTCACGCCGAGCAGCATTGGCCGCATCATTGGCCCCCTGATTGCCGAGGTGGAGAAACTTGCGCTCTGTCTGCGCCGCACGATCAAAGCGCAGGCAGTACCTGCCAAGACAGCGACCAGAACCGACGTGAGGATTAGCTGCGGGGTCTCCTCGGCGTTGCCCAGCTGAGCGATTGCGCGCGCCGCGCCTGCGACCGCCACTCCCGCCAGCAGCGGAGTTATCCACTCCCCAACGGGTACCGTTTCCGATCGTGGGTCGAGCCTGCGATGCGCGACGATCGCGATCACGATGCCACCGATCACCCAAGCAAGCGGGACTAGGCGCCAGTTCGTGATCGTCAATATCCGCGACGTTGCGAGCGGGATGGTTAGGAACGCGAGCGGCGCGACCATGCCGAAGGTCGTGAACGCGGAGACCTGAGCCTCTCCCTTTACGGTGGCCTTCTGCAAAAGGCTGACCCCCACGATCTGCATCGTCATCGCGGTTGCAGCACATATCCCCAGTCCAAACTGAACCATCAGCGACCCGGGGGCGGCACACATAATTAACGAGCCAACACTGAATCCCAGCCCGGCAAAGACGATCGTGCGGCGGGAACCGAACCGCGAGGCGATCTGCCCGGCTGAGAACACCACCACGAGCGCCACAACGCTTGGGATTGCGAGGATGTACTGAACGGTGCCGTTCCCTAGATTGAGGTCGTCGGCCATCGGTGTGATCAGGAAGGCGAGCCCTCCGATCATCAGCAGCGACAGGAAGTAGACCACGCATACCGCGATCACGATCCGCCGCTGGTCTGCCGTCACTGGTTCCCGCTGTCCCGTCCCGCGGCCAGAAGCTTGCCGCGAACGTGGAAGATGCGCTGAAGCGTCGTGACGATGCCGATTGCCGCGAGCAGCGTTACGGCTGGGGCCAGTAGCGAGAAGTCGCCGAGGCCAAGCCCGTTCACGAACAGCAGGCCGACTGAAAGGATTACGACGCGCGTTGCGCGGCTCCCGATCCCAACCTTGCATTCAACGCCGAGCGCCTCGGCGCGAGCGCGCGTGTAGCTGACCATCACCGAGGCGAGGATCGCAACCGCGCAGATCGCTGCTTCGACTCCTTTGCCCTGCTGGGCAAAGTTGTAGGCAACGGCCGCCAGCACCACTCCCTCTTCGACGCGGTCGAGTGTTGAGTCAAGGAACGCGCCGAACGGCGAGCCTTTCCCTGACATCCTTGAGTAGCGCCCATCGAGCGTGTCGCAGATCGAACCGATGATGTAGGCGATGCCACCGAGCACGATCATGTCGGCGAAGATCAGGCCGGCAGCTACGAGGCAGAGCGCAAAGCCGGTCAGCGAGATCGCGTTGGGGGTTAGCCGCGATTCGATCAGCGCTTCGCGCATCGCTTCGCGCCGCTCGCCAGGGGCTCGGCTGGACATCAGTTGTCACCGGCCGATGAGCAGAACGACGTTTGTTCTTCCATCCGTGCGACGTCGAAGCGCGCAGCGATCGTTATTGGTCCGGGTCGGATCGGCCTTACCTCGGTCCATCCACCCTTCGCTCGTGCGAGGCACGCTGAGCCGTGTAAGACGGTGAAGAAGCTCGTCCAGCGCACGCGCACGAGCATCGGTTCGGCGCGATGGGCTTGGAGCGTGAAGTTGTCGCGGCCGAGATGGACCAGATCGCCGGGTCCCGCGACCAGTGGGGTGTGGTCGGTTACCTCGTAGACCTTCCAGTGGGCGCTGCTCCAGAGCGGTTTGAGCCAGCTTGGGTGTGAGGCTATAACGGCCAGTTCACGTCGGCTGCTTGGGTCGGGCGCCGCGTCGGGTACGGCTATGTAGCGGACTGCGTTCCGGCCTAGCCAGCGGTGGTACTCATCTGCGCTGAAGGGCGTGTCTTTGCGGTAGAAGAGCGCGCCGTACTTGGTGTCGAGCTGGGTTGACCAGCCGCGCGCGAGCGTGATGTGGGGAGCGAGATAGGCAGCCTCCCAGTGAGCGCGCGTGAAGGGAACCTCAACTCGGAACGGCTCGTGCCCGCGCGTTTTGAAGTAGTCGATTACTGGCTGGTGGTAAATCTCGGCGGTAGAAGGGTCGATCGCGCCTTTCGCCGTTTCGCGTAGTGGGCCGAGCAGTTGCCAGCAGGCGACGGCGGCCGCGATCAGAACAACGACCCGGAGGTGTTTGATCGGCGCTGGCCGGCTGAGGATCAGCGCGATCAAGAGCGGCCCAGCGCAGAGCACCCCGAGCCGCGCGACGTTTTCGCCAAGCGGGGACGGGATCAATGACGCAAGGATGCAGACAGGTGCGTAGAGCCAGGCGCCGATCTGCAGCGCACGCCGGCGCGGGCCAGCTAGTAGGGCGATCGCGATCGTTGCGGCTACCGGGATGATTGTGCTGCGCAGCGGATAAGGCTGGACGCCGCCCTCGGGGAAGCCCAGTGCCATCGCGAGCACCGTGATCGCGGATGCGCAGGCAGCGGCCGCGGCGGCCCGCGAGCGCTCCGCAACTGCCACCGCTACAGCTGCGAGGACGATGAACGACCCGGCCACAGGACTCGCGGCAGCGCAGGCGATAGCCGCGACAATCGCAAGAGCCGTTCGCTTGCGATCCAGTGCCAGCAGGCAGGCAAGTCCGAATGTCACTCCTAGAGCGAAGGTGATTCGCCCGATCATCAGGTCGCCAACGGCAGCGAATGCAAACCAAACCGTCGCCCAGCGCGCTGCCCGCTGCGGGAAGTGTGCCCGCATCAATCGTTCAAACAGGACAGCCGACGCAGTTACTGCGAGCGCACCCAGCAGGCGTGGTCCGATTAATGCGGCGAGCGGCGGGAACAGCAGGCTGTAGCCGGGCAGGTTGTGGCCGCCGTACCACGATGAATCCCAGACCGCGAAGCCTTCGTTACGAAAGAGCGTGGCTCGGAAGACCTGCGCTGCGAGGTCTGGTGTTGGTGGGGCGAGGAGCAGCCAAAGGGCTGCGAGTACCGCGGCCAATATCCAGATTGGCGCTACGGCACGTTCGCGGGCGAGCGCCGTGCTCATGGCCGAATCATACCCGCGACCGCCGGTCGCTCTTGAGCGTTGCTAGCTCTGATTGAAGAATGTCGCGACTCGCTCGATCACGTCAGGCCTGTCAAACCAAGGCCAATGGCCTGCATCGGGCAGATGGACAACCTCGCTGCTGCCGCCCAGGGCTGCGGCGTACTCGTCCGCGAAGCGGGAGCCGATGTAGGGGTCGTGGTCGCCCCAGATGATCAGCGACGGGCAGTCGATCTGTCCTAGCTGACTTCCGAGCTGCGCCAAGCGATCCTCGGGGCTAGTTCGGTAGAGCTGCAGGATCGCGCGCTGAGTCCCTTGGTCGAAGTGCTGATCGACCGAATTGAGGAATTGATCCGGCAGCGGACCAGGTGTGACGTTGGATTCACGAGAGAGCTGTTTGGAGACGAAACGGTTGGTGCTTCCCATCAGTAACTCGCCGATGCCACGCGTCCTCCAGCCACGGGCCAAGCGGTGCCAGCGGTAACCGGGCAGTAGCGGAACTGCGTTGATGATCACAAGCCGCTCAACTTTTTCGGGAAAGCGTTGTGCCCAGCTAAGCCCGACCGCGCCCCAGTCGTGAACCAGTAGCTGCACCTTCTCAAGCTCGTGGTGCTCACAAAACCATTCAATGAACTGGTCGTAGCCTTCAACTGTGTAGTCGCGATCGCCACGCTTCGAGCTGCGGCCAAAGCCGGGAAGGTCGGGTGCAAAGCCGCCTGTGAGTTCGAGGAACTCGGTCCAGTCGTCGCTGTTGCTCGGTACGCCGTGGAGGTAGAGCGGTGGTGTTCCTGGGCTCGGCGCGCTGCGCCAGAAGATCGGCTCGCCGTCAATGATTTCTGTCTCTTCGCTTACCTTGCCCATCGCGCTAGTCACGATACCGTCAGGCTGATGGCGACTCGCATTGCAACGATCCCGCGCAAGGACTGGAAGCGACCCTCGGCGCGCCGCGTTCAGGCGGTGCGTCAGCGTCTGCGCGAGCTCTACGGCATACCGGTGATCGGGCCGCACGGCGATCCGCTCGGCGAGTTGGTTCTAACCGTGCTGTCGCAGTCAACCAACGACCGCAACCGCGATGTTGCCTTCTTGCGGCTGCGCAGTCGCTTCGCCAGTTGGGAGGAGGTGCGTGCGGCCCCGGTGGCTGAGATCGAAGCGGCAATCCGCCCGGGCGGCATCTCGAAGGTCAAGTCGCAGCGCATCCACGACATCCTTGAGGCGATCGGCGATCCGCTCGATCTGGAGTGGATGCGTGACGCGCCGCTGGCCGAATCGCAGGCCTACCTCTGTGCTTTGCCGGGCGTTGGCCGTAAGACGGCGGCCTGTGTGCTCTGCTTCTCGTTCGGCCTCCCCGACGTGCCGGTTGATACTCACGTTTCGCGCGTCTGCACGCGACTTGGGCTGCTGCGTCCAGGCGCGCCGTTTGAGGAGCTGCATAACGAGCTGGCGCGAATCACGCCGGAGGGCGCTGCGCTTGAGTTCCACATGAATTTGCTGCGGCACGGACGCCGTACCTGCCACGCGCGCAGCCCCGGCTGCGGAGGCTGTGCATTGGCCAGGATGTGCCCTTCCCGCGCGATCTGACAAGCTGCTTTTACGGCCGCCAAAGATCTGCTACACTCACACTAAGATTTTGTGGCTCACGCCCCGCAAGTTTGGGTGTTAAGCCAGTAAACGTCGGTCAATAAGGCCGCAAAGAACAAGGAGCAGTTAAAGAACATGGGCAAGATCATTGGCATCGACCTAGGCACCACCAACTCCTGTATGTCGGTTCTCGAAGGTGGCGAGCCGACCGTGATTGAGAACTCCGAAGGCGGTCGTACGACTCCGTCTGTCGTCGCATTCACAGACGCAGGCGAGAGGCTGGTTGGAACTGTCGCCAAGCGGCAGGCCGTAACAAACCCAACCAACACAGTTTTCTCGATCAAGCGCTTCATGGGTCGCAAAGAGGCCGAGGTAAAAGAAGAAGAGTCGATGGTCCCGTACAAGGTGATCTCAGGCCCCAACGGCGACGCCCGCGTTGAAGCTGCCGGCGAGGAGTACAGCCCGCCAGAGATCAGCGCGATGATCCTCGGGAAGCTGAAGGCCGACGCCGAGGCTTACCTTGGTGAGACCGTGGACGGCGCAGTGATCACCGTTCCCGCCTACTTCAACGACGATCAGCGCCAGGCGACGAAGGACGCAGGCAAGGTTGCCGGGCTCGACGTCAAGCGGATCATCAACGAGCCGACCGCGGCATCGCTGGCCTACGGCCTCGACAAAGAAGAGGACCAGACGATCCTCGTCTTCGACCTCGGCGGCGGCACCTTCGACGTCTCCGTGCTTGAGATCGGCGACGGCGTCTTCGAAGTCAAGTCAACCGCCGGTGACAACCACCTCGGCGGCGACAACTTCGACAAGGCGATCGTCGACTGGCTCGCTTCGGACTTCAAAAAGGAGCAGGCGATCGACCTGCAGGCCGATCCGATGGCTCTTCAGCGGCTATACGAAGCAGCTGAGAAGGCAAAGATCGAGCTTTCGACCGCGCAGGAGACGCAGATCAACCTGCCGTTCATCACGGCCGA
>CAIJLJ010000157.1 GCA_903821395.1 uncultured Solirubrobacterales bacterium
AGGTCGGCTGCATGCTGGGTGTCATCGAAGACGTAGGAGGTCGTCTGGTAGATCGGGACGGCGCGTGCGTTGGTCGTCGGATCTGGCTCCTGGCCTCCGTGGAGGGCGATTGTTTCTGGGCGCTGGGATGGCTCTGACATTTCGGTATTAGCTCCTTATTGCGGGCGGAGAAGATAAAATAGCGTAAATCCGATTGGATTAGCACCCTTTTCGCCTCTCTGCGCCTCGTTGGCTCTATTGTGCCTGATCTGGGCACTCCAGGTGTGGCCGGTCGCTAGGCTCGCTGGCGATGACTATCCCTCCTGTTCTCAACAATCTTCTAACCGCTCACGGGCCGTCCGGCTACGAGGCGACGCCGGCTGGCGTCTGGCGCGACGCAGCTGCCGCCTTCTCGGCCTCCGTCGAGGCCGACGTGATGGGTAGCTCTACGGCCAGCGTGCCCGCGACAGGCGACGGCCCATCGCTCGCGATCGTCGGCCACATCGACGAGATCGGTCTGATCGTCACGCACATCGAAGAGTCAGGCTTCCTGCGCTTCACCGGTGTCGGCGGATGGGACCCGCAGGTATTGGTTGGCCAGCGCGTAGCCGTTGCGACCCGTGACGGTGTTGTGCCGGGAGTAGTAGGCAAGAAGCCGATCCACCTACTCGACGCCGACGACCGCAAAAAGGTGCCGGAGATGAAAGCGATGCACATCGACGTCGGCGCCGTTGACGGCGAAGCAGCCGCGAAGCTGGTGCGCGTGGGTGATGTGGCCGTGATCGCCGGAGACCCGGTTGAATTGCAGAGCGGCCGAGTCGCATCGCGCTCAATGGACAACCGCCTCGGTTGTTACGTCGCTTATGAGGCTGCACGACTAGTCGCTGAGGCCGGTGGAGCGGCGGGCGAAGTGATCGCCGTGGCTGCTGTCCAAGAGGAGACCGGCTTTGGTGGCTCGACGACGATCGCCCACTCGCTTGAGCCAGACCTCGCAATCGCCGTTGACGTAACCCACGCGACCGACGCTCCAGGGATCGATGAGAACCAGCTCGGCAAGCACCACTTCGGTAGCGGCCCTGTGATCGAGCGCGGCACGAGCCTGCATCCGCTGATCTCAGAGCTGCTGATCGAAGCGGCCGAGGCCGAGAAGATTCCTTACACGCTGGCGGCATCGGGCCGGCACACAGGCACCGACGCTGACGCGATATACCGCTCACGCGGCGGCGTCCCAACCGGCCTCGTTTCGGTGCCGCTGCGCTACATGCACTCTCCCGTTGAGGTCGTTCAGCTTGACGATGTTGAGAACACGGCCAAGCTGCTGGCGGCTTTCGCTCTGCGGCTACCGGCCGACGTTTCGTTTGAGCGCTAAGCACAGACTTGCTGCTGCTCTTTGACATCGATGGAACGCTGCTGCTCAAAGGTGCTGAGGCGCACGCGGCCGCGGTAGTTGCAGCGCTCTGCGAAGTCTGGGAGGTTGAGCCGCCGCAGACTGCCCACGGCGTTGAGGCCGCAGGGCGAACCGACCAAGCGATCGCGCGCGACATCCTTGAGCTCGCCGGCATCTCGGCCGAGCAATTCGATCAGCGCCGGGACGATTTCATCCTCGCGGCAGCGAGCCACTACGAACTACTTGTGCCCGATGATCTCAGTGATCGCTTAGCGCCACATGCAGCCGAGACGCTGGCCCAGGTGGATGCGCACGAGCGGTATCACTGCTCGCTGGTGACGGGCAACATCCAGCGGGTCGCGAGGCTGAAGCTCGATGCGGCTGGCATTCTCTACCCGTTCGCGGAGGGGCAAGGGGGATTCGGCTCTGACTCTGATGATCGCAACGACCTGCCGCCGATCGCGCGGATGCGCGCCGGCCAGCTTTGGAACGGCGGCGATGCCTGGCCTGCTGAGCGAACTGTTGTGATCGGCGATACGCCACGCGACATCGCCTGCGCGCGCGCCGACGGTACGCTCGTCGTAGCCGTCGCTACCGGCCCGTTTGCTGCCGACGATCTTGCCGGTGCCGACGTAGTGATTGACGATCTGCGCCAGCTCGACGCTGCGCTCGAGTCGCTTACCTAGAGCGTCCAGTAGGCGTCGGGGCCTACGTCCTCGCGCTTCGCGACCTCGGCCAGGAGGGTTTCAGCCTCGTCATGGTCGACTCCCATAACAACGGCGACCTCGCGCGTTGCCAGCGGCTCGGCTGCCCAGTCCAGAATCTCGCTGACGTTTTCTGGGTCCTCGCGCCGCGGCGCGTCGGGAGCTAGGTTGGCTAGCGCCACGTCGTAAGCAGGCCACGGCTGGAATCCGGGGATTGCGATCCGCTCGCCACCGTCGACACTGATCTCATACGAGGGGCACGTGTAGCGGCGCCCGCCTTCCCAGTCGGCGAGCCGGGCATCGAGCACTAGAGCTGCTGGAAGCGGGTGGCGTGCACGGTGCATGTCGGTAGCCAGTGCTGCCAGCGTCTCCGCCTGCGCTGACCACTGCTCCAAGTCATGCGCGTCGATCTCTGCGTCGGCTGCAGCAGCGGCAATTGTCGCTGGCTCGTCGATCAGCTCACCGGCAAAGCCACGCACCTGAATTGCGCGCATCAGCGTCTGCTGGTGGCCGGGGGAGTTAAGCCTCGCGGCGACGACGGCGCGGCAGGCCGGCAGCGTCGCGCTAAGCCGTTCGCGCTCGTTGGTGTCGATCGGCATTCCGTGAGCGTCAGCGATCTGTTTTGCGCCGGCAGCCATGATTGCCGTCGTGAGTCCCTTCGCCTCATATTCGGCCGGGTCTTCGGAGAGGCCGACCATCACCAATTCCCACGCCGCGTGGTCGCCGTAAAGCCATTCGATCTTGCGACGGAACGGCTCGGCCGAGAAGGCCCACGGGCAGCCGGGGTCGGTGAATAGTGAGATTTCGATCATCGTCATTGGCTCAGTCCCTTGTTAGGCGCTTGTAGCTGATTCTGTGCGGCCGGTCGGCCTCATCGCCGAGCAGCTCGTGGCGGTGCTCTTCGTAGGCCTCAAAGTTGCCTTCGAACCAAGTCACTTGCGAGTCACCCTCGAAGGCAAGAACGTGGGTCGCTACGCGATCAAGGAACCAGCGATCGTGCGAGATCACGACGGCGCAGCCAGCGAAGCTCAGCAATGCCTCTTCGAGCGCGCGCAGCGTGTCGACGTCGAGGTCGTTGGTCGGCTCGTCCAGCAGCAGCAAGTTGCCGCCGCTTTTGAGCACCTTCGCGAGGTGGAGCCGGTTGCGCTCGCCGCCAGAGAGCGTGCCGACCTTCTTCTGCTGGTCGGAGCCCTTGAAGTTGAACGAGGATGTGTAGGCGCGTGAGTTCATCTCGCGCTCGCCGACCATGATCTGCTCGTCGCCGCCGCTGATCTCTTCCCAAACGGTCTTGTTGTCATCGAGCGCGTCGCGGCTTTGGTCAACGGCTGCAATCTGCACCGTCTCGCCGATCTTGAGCTCGCCAGCGTCAGGAGCTTCGTCGCCGGTGATCATCTTGAAGAGCGTTGACTTGCCAGCGCCGTTCGGGCCGATCACGCCGACGATGCCGCCAGGGGGAAGCGAGAAGCTGAGGTCCTCGATTAACAGCTTGTCGCCGAAGCCCTTCTTGAGCTTCTTCGCTTCAACAACTACTCCACCGAGTCGCGGACCGGCCGGGATGTGGATCTGGACCTGGTCGAGGTTTACCGCCGACTCCTGGGCCAGCAGCTCTTCGTAGTTGTTGATCCGCGCCTTTGCTTTCTTGCGACGCCCCTTGGGATTCTCGCGGACCCACTCAAGCTCAGAGTTGATCGTCTTCTGGCGCGCCTTCTCCTGCTTGCCTTCCTGCTCAAGCCGGGCCTGCTTCTGCTCCAGCCAGCTCGAGTAGTTGCCCTCGTAGGGAAGGCCGCGGCCGCGGTCAAGCTCAAGGATCCAACCGGCGACGTTGTCGAGGAAGTAGCGATCGTGAGTAACCGCGACGACGGCGCCCTTGTACTCCGCCAGGTGGCGCTCAAGCCAGCCGACCGACTCAGCGTCAAGGTGGTTGGTCGGCTCGTCGAGCAGCAGCAGGTCGGGGGCCGTCAGCAGAAGCCTGCAGAGCGCCACACGGCGGCGCTCGCCGCCTGAGAGCTTGGTTACATCGGCGTCGCTCGGCGGCAGCCTCAGCGCGTCCATCGCGTACTCAAGCTGCGTGTCAAGGTTCCAAGCGTCGGCGGCGTCGATCTTTGCTTGAAGATCTGCGAACTCTTCCGCCGTCTCATCGGAGTAGTTAGCGGCCAGCTCGTTGAAGCGGTCGAGAAGTGCGCGCGTTTCGCCAACTGCCTCCTCAACATTGCCTTTGACGTCCTTATCGGGGTCGAGCTGCGGCTCCTGCTCAAGCAGGCCGACGCTGGCGCCGGGGGCGAGCTCAGCGTCGCCGCGATAATCCTCATCCCGCCCGGCCATGATCTTCAGAACGCTTGACTTGCCGGCGCCGTTGTAGCCGAGTACGCCGATCTTTGCGCCGGGGTAGAAGGAGAGCGAAACGTCGCTGAGCACGGTCTTATCCGGCGGGTAAGTCTTCGTCAGCTTGTGCATCGTGAAGATGTATTGGTGAGCCATTGGGGTGAACGATAGAGCGGGCTGCGATCCTTTCGGCGTGCCATCCACTCCACACGCACTCGAGCTCCGCAAAGTCGTCAAGCGCTACGGCGACATTACGGCCGTAAACGGGCTTGATTTGGTCGTCCCTGACGGCGGCTGCGTTGGCTTGCTCGGCCCCAACGGCGCCGGAAAATCAACGACGATGAGGATGCTGACGGCGCAGACGATTGCCGACGAAGGGCAGATCACGGTGCTCGGCCACGATCTGCCTAGTGATTCGAAGGCGGCGCGAGCGCGAATGGGCGTTGTCCCCCAGCTAGACAACCTCGACACCACTCTGACAGTTGAGCAGAATCTGGTCGTCTTCTCGCATCTTTACCGGGTGCCGAAGGCGAATCGCAAAGCGGCCGTAGAGCGCGTCCTCAAAATCGCCAACCTTGGCGAGCGGCGCGACGCGAAGGTTGATGAGCTTTCGGGCGGGATGCGCCGGCGACTTCTGATTGGCAGAGCCTTAATTCATGAGCCACAGCTGGTGCTGCTGGACGAGCCGACCGTTGGCCTTGACCCACAGGTGCGCCAAGAGCTTTGGGCACTGATCGACCTGCTCCGCAGCGAGGGCGTTTCGATCCTGATGTCAACGCACTACATCGAGGAGGCCGAGCGGCTCTGTGACTCGGTCACGATCGTCTCGCATGGCTCAGCGGTCGCCGTTGGCGCGCCGACCGATCTAGTGGCCGAACATGCAGGCCGCGACGCGGTTGAGATCTACGGATCGCCGGAGCGGCTGATCGAAATTGAGACTGAGATGGCTAAGGAAGGCTTCCCGACCCG